>JBOHKZ010000410.1:0-15044 GCA_050729355.1 Phenylobacterium sp.
GTACTGAGCCTCGAAGGCGCAGAACCCCTCATTGCCAAGGCGGCGTCTGATCCCGCCGTCCCGCTGAAGGACGCCTCGATCCCTGCGAAGGGATCGCCGGCGGCCCCGGCCGTTCCGACGACGGCCAAACGTCCGAAAATGCTCCGGCAGTTCGAGCTGATCGAAAAGGTCCGCTCGTACGACCCCACTGCCGACGAGGCGCTGCTCAATCGCGCCTATGTCTACGCCATGCGCATGCACGGGGCCCAGAAGCGGGCTTCCGGCGATCCCTATTTCGCCCATCCCATCGAAGTGGCGGGCATCCTCACCGACTATCGGCTCGACACCGCGACCATCGTCACGGCGCTGCTGCACGACGTGATCGAGGACACGCCGGTCACCCGCAAGGAGATCGACGAGCTCTTCGGCGTCGAGATCGGCGAGCTGGTCGAGGGCGTCACCAAGCTCTCCAAGCTGGAGCTCTCCTCCGAGCATCTGCGCCAGGCCGAGAACTTGCGGAAGTTCATCCTGGCCATCTCCAAGGACGTCCGCGTCCTGATGGTCAAGCTGGCCGATCGCCTGCACAACATGCGCACGCTGGAGTACATCCAGAGCCCAGCCAAGCGCGAGCGGATCGCCCGCGAGACCCTCGACATCTACGCCCCGCTGGCGCGGTCGATCGGCGTCCACCGCATCTGCACCGAGCTGGAAGAACTCGCCTTCGAGCACCTGAATCCGGTCGCGCGCGACGCCATCTATCGCCGCCTCGACACGCTTCGGCATGACCAGGGCGGGGCGGTCTCGCTGGTCTCCGGCGAAATCGCCGCCAGGCTCGAGGCCGCCAACGTGCCGGCCCGGGTCTTCGGCCGCGAGAAGCATCCCTATTCGATCTGGCGCAAGCTGCAGCGCAAATCGATCGGCTTCTCCCAGCTCTCCGACATCTACGCCTTCCGGGTGATCGTCGATTCCGAAGAGGACTGCTACCGCGCGCTGGGGGTGATCCACCGCTCCTGGCCCAGCGTGCCCGAGCGGTTCAAGGACTTCATCTCCACGCCGAAGCGCAACAACTACCGCTCGCTGCACACCACGGTCGTCGGCCCCAAGGGCATGCGCATCGAGATGCAGATCCGCACCGAGACCATGGACCGGGTGGCGGAGGAGGGCGTGGCCGCCCACTGGCGCTACAAGGACAAGTCCTACGGCTTCGACGCCGAGCATCAGATGGCAGCCGGCGGCGTCGACCCGCTGGTGAACCTGCGGAACCTCGTCCAGGTGCTGGAGCACGGCGGCGACGCCGAGGAGCTGGTCGAGCACGCCAAGCTCGAGATGTTCCTCGACCAGGTGTTCGTGTTCACGCCGAAGGGCCAGCTGGTCAGCCTGCCGAGAGGCGCCATGCCGCTCGACTTCGCCTACGCCCTGCACACTGACATCGGCGACACCTGCATCGGGGTGAAGATCAACGGCGAGCTGAAGCCGCTGCGCACCGCGCTGCAGAACGGGGACGTGGTCGAGGTGATCCGCGGCGGCAAGCCCGTGGTGCCGCCCGACTGGCGCTCGATCACCGTCACCGGCCGCGCGCGCTCCGCCATCCGCCGCCACATCCGCCAGACCGAGAAGGAGGAGTTCACCCGGCTCGGCCGCGCCACCGTCGACCAGACCTTCCAGGCCGCCGGCAAGAGCCGCAAGGATGTCTCGCTGCGCCCGGCCCTCGACCGTTTCGCTGTCGCGACGGAGGAGGAGCTGTTCGACGCCGTCGGCCGCGGCCGCGTCGCCCCGCCCCAGGTGCTGGAGACCGTCTTCCCCGGTCTCAAGGCCGCCGAGCGCGAGGCCGCCACCGCGCGCCATCGCATCGAGGACGGCAAGGCGGCCAAGCTCTATGTGCGCGGCGGCGGGCTGACGCCGGGCGTTTCGATCCACTTCGGCGAGTGCTGCTCGCCGGTCCCCGGCGATCGCATCGTCGGTATCATCGAGGAAGACGGCTCAGGCCTCACCGTCCACACCATCGACTGCGAGAAGCTGGCGGAATTCGAGGACCGCGAGGAGGTCTGGCGCGACCTGCAATGGACGCCGGAAGCCGAGCGCAACTCCATCGCGCGCGCCAAGCTGATCGCCACCATCCGCAACGCGCCAGGCGTGCTGGGCCAGGTCTGCACGATCATCGGCGAGGCCGGCGGCAACATCGTCCAGCTACGCATGCATCACCGCCAGAACGACTTCTTCGACGTGGACATCGACGTCGACGTCAACGACGTCCGCCACCTGACCCACATCGCCGCCGCGCTCCGCGCCAACCCCAGCGTCGAGACCGTGGACCGGCGCAAGAGCTAGGGGCGCAGATCCTCCCCCAGGCCGAAGGCCGAGTGAGGGGGAGGTGGCCCAACGGGCCGGAGGGGGTGGCAGCCCACTCCCATCGAAACTGCTACGGATGCGCGGTTAAACGATGACGTCCGCGGGCTCCAACCCCCTCCGTCTCGTCGCGGATCCGCGCCGATCCACCTCCCCCTCAATCGGGCTCCGCCCGCCCTGGGGGAGGATTTACGCCGCCACGAACGCCCCGTGCAGGCTGACCGGCAGGGCCCGGTCCGCCCGCCAGGTGCACACAGGCCCCGCCGCCACGCGGCGCGCATCGAACACGTGCAACTCGGTCGCCTTGGCCTTGAGGTTGACGCTGGGCGCCAGCAGCCAGCCGTCCAGCTCCTGCGAACCGCCGGGACGCGCCACGAACACCGCTTCCTCGACGAGCTGGCTCGCCCCGAAATCGAAGGCGTCGGACTTTCCAGTCTTCCAGTCGTGCGTGGCGTAGCCGTGGAACAGCGGGCCGCCTTCGTCGGCGTCGGTGGCGTGCACGGTGTAGCGCCGAGCCTTGCCGCCGAAGCGTCCGTCCGTACGCGGAAATTCCGCCGCGATCTCCGTCCGCTCCAGGGTCGCGCGGCCGTCGGGCCGCAGCGCGAACATCGTAAGCATCGGGCTGGGCTCCGGGGTCCAGACCCCCTTCATGACGCTCTTGCCGTTGGTCGTGGCGAAGCTGGCGTCCGGGCTCAAGCAGCCGTCGAACCGCAGCGTCCCGTCGGTCTCTTGCCAGGCCGAGCCGTAGTGGAAGGCGAAGAAGGCCGGCAGCTCATAGGTCCGCCGCTTTGTCAGGTCGGCCTTGTCCAAGACCAGGACCTTGGTCCCCAGCTCGGGTTTCCACGAGAAGCTGTCGGCGTAGGGCAGCACCATCCGATCCTGAACCCAGGGCTGAAGGATCAGGATCAGATGCCGCTCGGTGGCGCTGAAGTCGTGGACGTAGCTGGCGGCCGGCAGGTCGACCATTCGGGCCGACTTCAGCGCGCCGTCCGCACCCAGCCGCCAGACAATCGCCTTCGCGCCGTTCAGCCCCAGGCTCCAGATGTCGCCGCCAGGCTCGCGCCGCGGGTGGGCCAGGAACGGCATGTGCGCCATGTCCGCGCCGAGCGTCCTGATGCCCTTGGTCGACAGGTCTGACGCGTTGAGCGCGATCGGCGAGCCGCCTTCCCAGAGCGCCCAGATCTCGTCGCCCACCGGCATCACCGAGATGTTGGCGGCGTTGACGTCGTCGTTGGATTCCACGCGCGCGCCGGGCTTCGCCTTGGTCCCGAAACCCGGTGTCACCACCGCGTTGGCTGCGATGTCGGCGCGCCGCTTAGGGGTGTCGATGAACCGCGCAGCGAGGCTCGCCTGGCCGTCGTTGATCCGGAACGCCCGCATCAGGCCATCGCCGTCGAACCAGTGGTCCACCGAGCCGCCCGGCCGATGGAACTTGCCGGGTCCGTTGCGATAGAGGCTGCCGCTGAGGCCGGCTGGCGCGCGGCCCTGCACAAGCTTCATGGGCGCAGGCGGGACGTCGGCGTCGAGGTCGGCGAAGGCGATCTGCCAGTCGAGGCCGGCGGCGGCGCCCTTGGCGGTCTGGGCCGCGGCCTGGGCCAGTTCCGGGGTGAGGATCGTGGCGAGCGCTGCGCCCGACAGGCCCTGCAGCAGATGACGACGGTTCATGGCTCTCGTTCCCCGGTCAGTCGATGTCGATGGTCTGGGTGTTGGCGCCGGCCTTCACCTCGAAGCTGGCGTCGGCCCACTTGGCGGGGCCCATGTTCCCGTGCGCGTTGTTCGAGAAGGCGAAGGGCTCGGTCGGCATGCCGAACGGATTGGCCCCCATCTTCCCGTCGCCATTGACGTCGTGGAATGCCTTGATCGCGTAGCGGCCGGGCGGCAGGCCCTTGAATGTGGTGGAAGCCGTGTCGCCGCTCACCGGGATCATCGCCTGGGCCTTGGCCGGCGCCTTGTCGCCATAGGCGTCTTCGCTGGCGACCAGCGACAGCATGACCGCGCCGGTCTTCGCCTTCAGACTCTGGAAGGTGACAGTCAGTTCTCCGGCGGGTTCCGTGGCCTGGGCGGCGGTGGCGAGCGCCAGGGCGGCGACGAGTGTGGTCAGGCGAAGCATGGGCGGTCCCGGTGTTGAACGATGACCGCAAGCTAAGCTGGCTCCTTCATCCTTGTCCGCGCAGACTCGTGAACCGGCGCATCCACTACGCGAACGGACAGCGGCTCCATTCGCGCTGCGCGAACGGCGCCGCCCCAACCGACGCGATCCGGGAGACCCAAGTCGACTCGCCAGTTCAGCATTTCAGTCTGGTTCCCCAGATCGGCTTCGGCCGACCGGCGGATGACGAGATTGGTGTGCCGAGTCGCTACCGCGATGAGCTAGGGCAGGGAAGCCACGCCCGGCAGCTTGTCATACTGGTCGTTGAACGCGATGGCGTAGACCGTCCAGGCGCCGTCGACCCTGTAGAGCAGGAACCGGTAGAAGAGTGGCGCATCCGCGTTCAGCAAATAGAAGCGTTCGACAAAGCTCGCGCTGAGCTGGCGTTCACGGATCAGCTCCCATCCCCTGACCCTGCCGGCCATCCGCAGAGCGAGGCTGGTCTGGGCGACTAGGTTTTGTGCTTCGGCAGGTTTCTGCGTCATCAGGAGGCCGAACACCTTCCGGAACGCCGGCTCGACATCGCCGCTCTTGAGCCCCGTGAAGAAGGTGTCCACCACCGCGTCGGGTGAGGACGGAACCTGCGTTGACGTTGTGGCGACCGCAGGGGTGGCCCCGGCCGTTCCCGTGACGGTGGCCGTTGCGCTCAACAGCGCAGTGATGAACAGCGATGTCCTGAGCAAGCCGGCGCCCCTCCTACTGAGGCGTCAGGCATACAATGCGCGCGCTGGAATCTCTACAGCCAAGCTTGATCCGAGCCCCTCTAGCGCCGCGCCGCAGCCGCCGCCTGGGCGACCGCCTTGCGTTCGGCGATGGCGTCGCGGGTCTCGGCGATCAGCCGCGCGGCGAGTGGATCGGTCTGGATGGTGCGCCAGTAGGCGGCCAGCTTCGGCAGGGTCTCCAGCGGCGGGCGCGTGCCGAACAGCTCCGGGATCCACTCGTTGGCGAGCACCAGCTGCGGGACGATCGCGCCATCAGCCTGGGTCAGTCCGCGCCCGACCGCATAGCCGTCCCCGCCGATGAAATCCTCCAGATAGGCCAGCGCCTCGGCCAGCTTGTCGGTCGCCGCCTGGACCGCGACCGGCTCCCAATGTCTCCGGGAGCGGGCCGAGAAGGTGAACAATGGAACCATCGCCATCACCACATAGAAGTCGCAGATCCGGCTCAGCAGCCGCATCCGGGCGCGGTCCCACGGATCGGCGGGCCGCAGGCTCGGCTCCGGATAGACGTCCTCCAGGTCCTCGCAGATCACCTCGGATTCCGGCAGCGCGCGGCCGTCGTCCAGCACCAGGGTCGGCACCCGCCCGATCGGATTGACCTTCAGGTACGCCTCTTTGGTTTCGGTCGAGGCGTGGAAGCCCGGCGGGTGGATGATCTCCACCTCGATCCCCTTGGCGTAGAGCAGGAGCCGCACGCGCGTCGGGAACGGCGAATCGTAGGTCTGGAAGAGCTTCAAGCGATGGCCTTTCGGTCGGTAAGAAGCGCGGCGCTGAGCGGTTTCCAGAGCACCACGACGATCAGCCCGGCTGCGCCCGCCGCGCCGGCGTGCAGCAGCCAGAACGCGGGCGCGGTCATCTTCTCGTAGAACTGGCCCACCCAGCCCACCAGCAGCGAGCCCGCGAACACCGACAGGAAATAGATGCCGATGGTCAGCGAGGTGATCGCCGCGGGCGCCGCGCGCGAGAAGAGCGCCATGCCGATCGGATAAACGAACAGGTAGCCGCTCTGCACCACCAGGTGGAAGCCAAGCGCCCATGCCAGCGGAACCTTGTCCGGTCCGCTCACCGCCGCGCCCAGCGCCAGCCAGGCGTAGGCGATGGCCGCCAGCCCGCAGCCGATCGCCATCTTGCCGAGCGGGCTGGGCTCGGTCCCGCGCCGGGCCTGCGCGTTCCAGAGCAGTATCAGCACGGGCGCGAGCGTGATCCCGACGATGGCGCTCACCGCCTGAAGCCAGGTGGTCGGCAGCTCGAGCGGTCCGATTTCCCGATTCAGGTGAACCTTGGCCCAGACCATGTAGGCGTTCAGCACCTCGCCGTTGGCGATCCAGAAGAGCGCCACCACGACCAGCAGCACACCGAGCGCGGCGAGCGTCGGGACATCAGCCCGGGTGAGCTTCGGCCGCAGTTCCGGCGGCGCGCCGGGAGCGGGCAGGGTGTCCGGCGGCAGCCTGCGCCAGCCGGCCAGGTAGATCCCCAGGCTCACCAGCATGCCGACGCCCGCCGCGCCGAATCCCCAGTGCCAGCCGTAGAGCTCGCCCAACGTCCCGCAGACCAGCGGCGCGCCCAGCACGCCGACATTTGCCGCCACGTAGAAGATCTGGAACGCCGCCTCGCGTCGCCGGTCGGGTCCCAGGTAGAGGTTCCCCACCTGCGCCGAGATATTGCCCTTCAGCATGCCGCAGCCGGTCATCAGCAGCACCAGGGCGGGAAGGAACGTCGCCTCGAACGCCATCAGGAAGTGGCCCGCCGCCATCATCACGCCGCCGGCCAGCACTGCGCGCTTCTGCCCCAGCAGCCGGTCGCCGATGATCCCGCCGAACACCGGAGTGAATGAACAGAAGCCGGCGTAGAGCCCGAAGATCTCCGAGCTGAGCGCCTGCGGCGACATCGCCCCGAAGACACCCTCGATGGCCGCGCGGAAGCCGCCGAACCCCCAGACGTTCTCGATATGCCCGGGATGCAGCAGCGTGCTCGTCATGTAGAGCACCAGCAGCGCCTGCATTCCGTAGAACGAGAACCGCTCGAAGGCCTCCATGAAGGCCAGGTACGCCAGCCCCACGGGATGGCCGAAAAACGCCGCGTCGCGGGCTCGCGCAGCGTCCGGTCCAGCGGTGTCCGTGGCGATCGCCATGCCTGAGATTTTCAGCCCCTCGCGCTGGCGACAAGACCGGGCTTTGGCGTGTAAGGAAAGTCTCCATGAACACCGAAGACGTCCTGAACGAGTTCCGCGGCGCCGGCGCCTTGCGCGAAGGCCATTTCATCCTGGCCTCCGGGCGCCACAGCCCGATGTTCCTGCAGAAGAACCTGGTCTTCCAGTACCCCGAGCGCACGGCGCGGCTGTGCAAGGCGCTGGCCGAGAAGATCACGGCGCAGTTCGGCAAGCCCGATGTGATCGTCGCGCCCGCGGTCGGCGCGATCATCCCGGGCTACGAGGTCGCCCGGTGGCTGGACGTGCCGTCGATCTATGTCGAGCGCGAGGACGGCAAGTTCAAACTCCGCCGTGCCTTCACCATCGCGCCCGGCGCCAAGGTCGTGGTGGTCGAGGACGTGATCACCACCGGCGGCTCGTTCCGCGAGGCGGTCGAGCCCATCGAGGCGGCCGGCGGCAAGGTGCTCTGCTGCGCCTGCATCGTCGACCGCTCGGGCGGCAAGGCCGACGTGGGCTGGCCCCTCGTGGCGCTGGCCACCGTGGACGTCCCGTCCTACGCCGCCGACGAAATCCCCCCCGAACTCGCGGCCCTGCCGGCCGAGGAGCCGGGCTCGAAGAGGTTGCGCGGATGAGCAAGCTCCGTCTCGGCGTCAACATCGACCACGTAGCCACCGTGCGAAACGCCCGCGGCGAGGGCTATCCCGACCCGGTGCGCGCCGCCGAGATGGCGCTGGCCGCCGGGGCTGACGGCATCACCGCCCACCTGCGCGAAGACCGCCGCCACATCTCCGACGCCGACATCGATGCGCTGGCCGTGATCACCAAGCGCCGCGGCCGGCCACTGAACTTCGAGATGGCGGTCACGTCCGAAATGGAAGCCATCGCGCTCGCCCACCTGCCGCACGCCGCCTGCCTGGTGCCGGAGCGCCGTGAGGAGGTGACCACCGAGGGCGGCCTCAACGTCGTGCGCGGCCACAACACCATCGCCGCCGTGACCCGCCGGCTTTCCGACGCCGGTATCCGCGTGTCCTGCTTCATCGACGCGGACCTCGAGCAGGTGGCGGCCAGCGCCTCGGTCGGCGCCCAGGTGATCGAACTGCACACCGGCGCCTGGTGCCAGGCGGTGCGCGAGCGCCTGCCCACCGCCGACCACCTGCTCGACAAGCTGAAGGCCGCCGCGACCGAAGGCGCGCGCCTGGGCCTGGAGGTCCACGCCGGCCACGGCATCGACTACGAGACCGTGAAGCCGGTCGCCGCCATCCCCGAGCTGATGGAGCTCAACATCGGCCACTTCCTGATCGGCGAGGCGATCTTCATCGGCCTCGGCCCGGCGATCCAGCGCATGCGCGCGCTGATGGATGAGGCTCGCGCCACGAGGGCCGCGTGATCATCGGCCTGGGGTCGGACCTCTCCGACATCCGCCGCATCGAGAAGACGCTGGAGCGCCACGGCGAGCGCTTCACCAACCGCATCTTCACCGAGATCGAGCGCACCCGCTCGGAGCGCAAGCAGGACCGCGCCGCCAGCTACGCCAAGCGCTTCGCCGCCAAGGAAGCCTGCGCCAAGGCGCTCGGCACCGGCATGCGCCGGGGCGTCTTCTGGCGCGACATGGGCGTGGTCAACATGCGCTCGGGCCAGCCGACCATGGCGTTGACCAACGGCGCGCTCGCGAGGCTCAACGAGATCATGCCGCCGGGCCACCGGCCCGTCGTCCACCTCACCCTCACCGACGACCATCCCTACGCGCAGGCCTTCGTGATCATCGAAGCCCTGCCGGAATAGGGGCTGGGCCCTTGCACAAACCCCGTCATCCCGGACGGCCGAAGAGCCGATCCGGGACCCAGGGCCAAGCCCCACTGAGGTCGCCCTGGGTCCCGGCTCACCGCTTCGCGGCGTCCGGGATGACGGGGTTGTTGTGCCCGCCTTACTTCGGCTTTTGAGCCGGCTTGGCCGCCGCCGTGGTCGTGCCCTTGGGAGCCGGTTTCGCCGCCGCAGCGGTCGTCGTACCCGCCGGCTTGGCCGAGGCCGTGCACTTGATGAACTTGCCGTTCGCGTCGCGGCACGGGCCCTTCTGCGGGGCAGGCGCCGGGCAGGCGGTGAACTTGCCGGCGGCGTCGCGGCATTGCGCGGCGCTGGCCTGGCCGGCCGTGGCGCTCAGCAGGATCGCGGCGGCGAGGAAGAGGGACGTACGTGCCATGGATATTCCCCTTGGGTGATGACCGGTAGAGCTTGAACTATGCCATGGGCCGCCGGATTCGTGGCGCCGGTGTGTCCGATCAAATCCCTCGTCATCCTCCGGTCTGGGGGACTTCAGACCGCCAGCGCCCGCCGCCGCTTCAGCACCGGCCAGAGCGTGTTCAGCGCCAGGCCGCTCAGCACCAGCACAGCCGCCGTCAGCTTCCAGGAGGACAGCGGCTCGTGCAGGAAGACCGCCGAGGCGCCCATGCCGAACACCGGCACCAGCAGCGACAACGGGCTGATCGTCGCCGCCGGGTGGCGGGCCAGCAGCCAGCCCCAGGCCGCGTAGCCAAACAGGCTGTTGGCCACCGACTGCCAGAGCACCGCCGCCCAGGTGGCTGCGTCGGCGCTGCGGATGCTCGCCGCTACGGTCGCCGGTCCCTCCATGACGAGGGCCAATGCGAACAGGGCCGGGGCCGCGAACAGGCTCGACCAGACGACATAGGCCACCATGTTCACCTGGCCGGCCCGGCGCGCCACGATGTTGCCGCCGGCCCAGCCGAGCGCGGCTACCAGGGTCAGGCCCAGGCCGAGCGGCGTCACCTCGCCGTTGGTGTGGATCATCAGCCAGGCGAGGCCCGCCGCCGCGAGCGCCAGGGCGCCAAGCTGGTAGGAGCGCACCTTCTCGCCGGTCAGCGCCATGGCGAGGCCGATGGTGAAGAACGCCTGCACCTGGATCACCAGCGAGGCGAGCCCCGGCGAGATGTGGCCGTTCATGGCGGTGTAGATGAAGCCGAACTGGCCGACCCCGATCAGCAGCCCGTAGGCCGCCAGGTTGCCCCACGCGGCCGGCCGCTTGCAGAAGAACACCCAGGGCAGGGTCGCCAGCGTGAAGCGTAGCGCCGACAGGGTCAGCGGCGGCAGGTGGCCCAGCGCGAACTTCATGATCACGAAATTCGTCCCCCAGACCGTCACGATCGCAAGGGCGAGAAGCGCGTGGAGCGGGGGCAGGGTGTCGCGGGTCATGGCCCTATGTGGTTGGAGCCAGGCCGTTTGTCACCTCGATCTCCACCGAACGGCATTCGCTCGATCAGATGAGCAAGAGTTCACGGGCGCGCCTTGCGTCGTTACGCTATCCAAAGTTCGCTAGAATCGCCGTCAGGCAGCGGCGTCCCTGCAGGATTTCCCGTGAGTGCGACCTTGAACGCGAGCCCCGCGCCAGACGCCAAACCCGCCAAGAACGAGACCGTCGAGGTCATCAAGACCGTCTTCTGGGCCCTGGTCATCGCGCTCTTCCTGCGCGTGCTGCTGTTCCAGCCCTTCACCATCCCGTCCGCCTCGATGGAGCCCAACCTCTACGAGGGCGACTACATCGTGGTGACCAAGTTCAGCTACGGCTGGTCGCATTTCTCGATCCCGCTCAGCCCGCCGATCTTCTCGGGTCGGATCTTCGAGAAGCCCGCGCAGCGCGGCGACATCGCCGTCTTCAAGACGCCGGCCGGCAAGCACATCGACCTCATCAAGCGCGTCATCGGCCTGCCAGGCGACCGCATCCAGATGAAGAACGGCCTGCTCTACATCAACGACAAGCCGGTGCCGCGCGAGCCGATGGGCACGGTCAAGGAAGACATCGGCGAGGGCTATGTCCGCGACGTGGCCCGGTTCCGCGAGACCCTGCCGAACGGCAAGAGCTACCTCACCAACGACTTCGGAACCGACGGCCAGCTCGACAACACCGACGTCTACCTGGTCCCGGCCGGCCACTACTTCATGATGGGCGACAACCGCGACAACTCCGAGGACAGCCGTGTCCCCAGCGAGGCGGGCGGCGTCGGCTACCTGCCGGCCGAGAACCTGGTCGGCCGCGCCCAGATCGTGCTCGTCTCCTGGAACAAGGGCGCCTCGATCTTCAAGCCCTGGACCTGGCTCAACCTCAACCTCAGCAGGTTCTTCAAGCCACTGACCTAGGGCCCCTTTCGCCCCAGGCTGCCGCTTCCGTAGTCTGCAACTGACCCCCTCGGGCGCCGACCTGATGGGCAGCTTCCGGGCCGTGACCGAACTTTCCTCGCCCCAGAGGACTTTTTGTCATGCCCGCCAAACCTGTTGCATCCCGCGTCGCCGAGACGCCGGCGATTCTGCCGCGCCCGGATTTTCATTTCACCGGGGAGGTCGGCCGCACCTATCTCGACTCCGATCCCGCGGAATTTCCACAGCCGGTCTCCCCGCCGAAAGGGGCGCCGAACATCCTCCTGATCCTGCTGGATGACGTCGGCTTCGGCCAGTTCTCGACGTTTGGCGGCGGGGTGCCGTCGCCGACCATGGACCGGCTCGCCAAGGAGGGGGTGCGCTACAACCACTTCCATACTACGGCGCTGTGCAGCCCGACCCGGGCGGCGCTGATCACTGGCCGCAATCACCATTCAACCTCGTTCGCCGGGATCACCGAACTGGCGACAGGCTATGACGGCTATTGCTGCGTGCTGCCGAAGAACTGCGGCACCGTGGGCGAGGTGCTGCGCCAGAACGGCTACATGACGGCCTGGATCGGCAAGAACCACAATACGCCCACCTGGGAGACCAGCGCCGCCGGGCCCTTCGATCGCTGGGCCAACGGCCTGGGGTTCGACTATTTCTACGGCTTCAACGCCGGCGACATGAACCACTGGCATCCGCTGCTGTTCGAAAACCACAATCTGGTCCCGGCCTCGGACGATCCGGACTACCACCTGACCGAAGACCTGGCCGACAAGGCGATCCGCTGGGTGCGTCAGGTGAAGGCCATCGCACCGGACAAACCCTACTTCCTCTATGTCGCCCCCGGCGCCACGCACGCGCCGCACCAGGCGCCCAAGACCTGGATCGACAAGTTCAAGGGCAAGTTCGACATGGGCTGGGACGCCTATCGCGAAGAGACCCTGGGCCGGCAGAAGAAGCTGGGCGTCGTTCCGCCGGACACCAAGCTCACCACGCGCTCGAAGGGGCTGCCGGCCTGGGACGGCCTTAACGCCGATCAGAAGCGGCTCTACGCCCGGATGATGGAGGTGTTCGCGGCCTACGGCGCCCAGGTCGACGTCGCCATGGGCCGGATCGTCGACGCGGTGAAGGAACTGCCCGACGCCGACAACACGATGATCATCTATATCGCCGGCGACAACGGTTCGAGCGCCGAGGGCGGGCTGGAAGGCTCGCTGAACGAGAACCTGTTCTTCAACGGTTTCCCGGAACGCTGGCAGGACAATCTGCTGGCCATCGACGACCTGGGCGGGCCCAAGCATTTCAACCACTTCCCGTCGTCGTGGGCCCACGCGATGAACACGCCGTTCCAGTGGACCAAACAGGTTGCCAGCCATTTCGGCGGCACGCGCAACCCGATGATCATCTCCTGGCCGTCGCGGATCGGCGACAAGGGCGGGCTGCGCGACCAGTTCCTGCACGTCATCGATATCGTGCCGACGATCTACGAGGTGTGCGGCGTCACGCCGCCTCGCGAACTGAACGGCGTACCCCAGAAGCCGGTCGAGGGCCTGAGCTTCGCCGACACGTTCGACGACGCAAAGGCGCCAGCCAAGCGCAAGACCCAGTACTTCGAGCTGGGGTGCAACCGTGGCCTCTATCACGACGGCTGGATGGCTTCGGCCCCCTCGTTCGCGCCCTGGGAACCGGTCCGCGACGAGAACTGGAATCCCGACAAGGCGGTCTGGGAGCTCTACAAGCTGGATGGCGACTTCTCGCAGGCAAACGACCTGGCGAAGGACAATCCTCAAAAACTGCGCGAGCTGCAGGATATGTGGTGGGTCGAGGCGGCGAAGTACAACGTCCTCCCCCTGGACTGGCGCGCCACCATCCGGATGAACGCCGAGGCCATGGGCCGGCCCAGCCTGGTCGGCAAGCGGACCAAGGCGGTCTACCACGAAGGCATGATCGCGCTCCCCGGCGCGGCCTGCCTGCCGATGCTCAACAAGTCCTTCACGATCACCGCCGAGGTCGATCTCCCTGACGACAAGGCGCAGGGCATGATCGTCACCCAGGGCGGTTCGGAGGGCGGCTACGGCCTCTACATGCGCGAGGGCAAACCGACCTTCGTCTACAACTACCTGGGCAAGGAACGGCCGACCCTCGTCGGCGAAAAAGCGCTGCCGGCTGGAAAGGCGACCCTCGTCGTCGACTTCGCCTATGACGGCGGCGGCATGGGGAAGGGCGGCAAGCTCACGTTGACGGCCAATGGCGCCAAGGTGGCCGAAGCGCGGTTGGAGCGGTCGGTGCCGATCCAGTTCGCCATCTTCGAAGGGCTGGACGTCGGCCTCGACACCGGCTCGGCCGTCGACTTCACCTATCAGCTGCCCTTCGCTTTCACGGGCAAGATCCGCCAGGTGACGGTCGAGATCCAGCCCGCAGCGACGCAGAAGACGCCAGCCGAAGCCGCCGACGCGAAGATGGCGCGGCAGTAGCCTGACAAGCCTCATCCCTCCGTTCGGCCGCACCCGATCGCAGGGTCGACGAACGAGGGGTTGAGGCGGGTTGCGCCGACTGACGGCGCGCCAAGCGGACGATCGAGATGTCCGAGGGGGTGATGCAAAGCCTACGTCGACCCGCGTTCGATTGAGCTTCTCACGGACTGCAAACGTCCATAGAATCTCAGCTTTCCGGCAGGGGCGAGGCGTGAACGACCCGGAACCCGTCAGCGAGCAAGATCGTCGGATCCTGCATCCGATCTTCATAAGCTATGCGACCGCCGATCGCGCCGAGGCGCTGAAGGTCTGCAAAGCCATCGAACGCCGCGGAACCAAGTGCTGGATTTCCATGCGGGACGTGCCGCCGGGCGCCAACTATCAGGAAGCGATCGTCCAATCGATCCGCGGCGCGAGAGCGGTGGTGCTCGTGTTCACCGGGGCGGCCAACAACAGCGACGAGATCAAGAAGGAGCTGTCGCTCGCCAGCCATTATGGCGTGCCGGTCATCGCGCTAAGGATCGAGGACGTCGAGCTGAGCGACGCTTTCGCCTACGAGCTCTCGACGCGCCAGTGGATCGACGCCTTCAAGGACAGGGACCGCTCGATCGACTCGCTGGTCAGCCGCATCGGGCAGATTTCGGGCGGGGAGCCGGCCTCCACAACGCGCGCGCCTCCCGCTCTCGGCCGCGTCCGCTGGCGGCGTGCACTCGCCATTGCGGCCGCCGCCTGCCTAGTCTTGCTGATAGCGGCCGGCGCCTGGTGGTGGCTGCGACCGGCCCCCGCGGCGACGCACAGCATGACGGTGCGCCTGTCCGGGTTCCAGCTCCTGTCGCCGGACTTGCCTGCAGCCACCCGCGCCACCGTGGATGCCGAGATCGCCGCGGCTTTCAACGCCGATGGCGTCGTCGGAGTCTCGACGGCGTCAGCTCCCCCGCCAGGCTCGGCGCCCGCCTACGCGTTGGGCGGGACCATCCAACGAGACGGTCAGACAATCCGTGTCATCACTCACCTGACGAACGAGCGATCCGGCGCGACCCTTTGGGGCAGCACGTTCAACTATGACGGCGCCGAGG
>JBOHKZ010000411.1:0-15253 GCA_050729355.1 Phenylobacterium sp.
CCGTGACGCGGACCGCTTTTCGGATCGCTCTGGCGGCCGGCCTGACCTGCGCGCCGGCGGCCGCCGCCCAGGTGAGCTTCAAGGGAGGGCCCGAGGAACTCGGACAGGAGCTGATTCGCCGGACCCAGTCGGCAGCCTACCCGATGTTCGGCTACGACCTTTCGGAGATCCAGGAGGGTGCGGCAAGATTGCGGAGCAAGGATCCCGACGATTGGGCCAGCCTCTGGAGCGAGTTCGGTGAAAAGCATTTCGCCGCCGGCCGCGCCGCCGAGCGGGGAGGCAATGCGCCGCTGGCCCAGCGCGAATACAGCGCAGCCTTTGACTGGTTCAGCCTGGCCCGATGGCCTGCGCCCCAAACCACGCGCCGACGGCTCGCTTACGACCGTTCGCTGGAGGCCTTCCAAGCCTACGACCGGTTGAACGATCCGCCCCTCCAGACGCTCCGGATTTCCTTCGGGACGCAGACCGTCACCGCCCTTCTGAGGACGCCCAAAGGCGCCGGACCCTTCCCGCTGTTCATCCAGATCGGGGGCCTCGACGGCTACAAGGAGCTGTTGGCCAGGGGTCAGTCAGTCTCATTGGCGCAAGCGGGGGTCGCCACGCTCATGCTGGACTCGCCCGGCACTGGACAGGGTGTGAAGATCACGCCCGAGGCTTGGCGATCGCTGCAAGTCACCATCGAAGCAGTACTGCGCCAGCCGGATATCGACGCCAAGCGCGTCGTCCTCTGGGGCGGCAGTTTTGGAGGCTATTGGGCGACGCTGCTGGCGTACCGCATGCCTGACGCTTTCCGCGGGGTGGTCGCCCACGGCGGTCCGCTCGGGATCGCCGAGATGCCGCTGACCGACGAATACCTTTTCGATCAGGACATTGCGCTCACCTACGCCGTCCAGGGCGCGCGAAACTGGACAGACGCGCGGCGGCTGACGCGCGGCCTGAATCTCGCCCGCAGCGGGGTTCTCTCTGGCCGCACGCCGCCGATGCTTCTGCTGAACGGCGCCAAAGACACCCTGGTCCCGATCGCCGATCTGTACGCGGTGCTGAGGTCTGGCGAGACCCCGAAGGATGCGTGGGTCAACCCGCAGGGCGTCCATCTGGGCCGCCAGGCTGGCGTCTGGACGTTCGGAAAGATCAGCGAGACGATCACCATGCCGTGGGTCTATGCCCACCTTGGAATGGCGAAGCCGGTCCTGGCCCACGCCAGCGACATCCCCTGACCTCGACGCGACCGCCTCAGGGCCTGGCCGCGGGCCTACGCAGACCCGAGGTGACCGGCGCATGGAGGACGGCCGCGAGCAACGCGATTGCGGCGAAGCCGTACAATGCCGGATTATAGTCCCCCGTCGCGTCGAAGACCGCGCCGCTGACCAGCGGGCCGACAAGCACGCCCGCCAGGAAGGCCGCCATCATGCTGCCGATGACCGCGCCGTAGGCCTGGATTCCGAAGACCCGCCGCGTGACATAGCTGAGGATGCCGCCCTCGGCGCCGAGCGCGGTCCCGATGAGCAGCACCGACGCCGTCGCCAGCGTCGGCGTCGGCGTCAGCGGCAGCGACAGCAGTCCGATTCCCACCCCGGCCAGGATGAAGCTCGCGGCGCCGAGCAGGCCTGCGTCGACAAAGTCGAGCAGCGCGCCCGATACGATCCGCGACACCAGGACCCCAAAGCCTAGGTATGACGCCAGCAGAGCCGCCTGCCCCGCCCCCATGCCCTGGTCGGTCAGCAGCGGGACGAGGTGGATCACCGTCCCGTTGATGGCGAGACCCGTCAGGAAGTAGGTGGATGCGATACGCCAGAAGAGCAGGGTCCGCAGCGCAACGCCGGCGCTCACGCCGTCGACCTGCCGCACGGTCGAGGTGACTTGGCGATCCCTCAGCAACAGCAGGCTCATGGGAAGCACGGCCGCGCAGGTGATGGCGCCGAGCGCGCCGTAGGCGGCGCGCCACCCGAGCGCCGAAATCAACGCCTGGCTCACCACCGGGGCGAGGATCAGGCCGAGCCCTGTGCCGGCAGAGGCGATCCCCACGGCTAGGCCGAGGCGGCGTTCGAACCAGTGCGGCAGCAGCGCATAGTAGAGCGAATTGTAAGTGCCCGCCGCGGTGACGCCGAGCACGACGCAGCAGGCGAGATAGAGCGGATAGCTCGGCGGCAGCCAGCCCAGGGTGCCTAGGGTCAGGCAAAACAGCGGCGCGCCGACCGCGATGACCCGCCGCGGTCCGATGCGGTCGGCGAGGCGGCCGATCCACGGAAGCAGAAGCAGCAACGGCCCCATGGCCATGGACAGGCCAAGCGAGACCTCCCCGCGGGTCCATCCTGTCTCCGCGGAGATCGGCTTCAGGAAGGTGGTGAGGCTACCGTTGAACACCGTGGCGATGTTCAGGCTCAGCCCGATGCAGCAGCCGGCCAGGACAAGCAGGGACCGGCCGGACAGTTCGGAACGGGTCGTCGTCGCGCCGGTCACTTCACGCAAACCTGTTGGCGTCGTCGAAGGCGAGGCGCGGGAGCCGGGGAAACAGATTACGGTCCGCGCCATAGCCGAGACAGCAGAGGAAGTTCGAGCGCGTCGCGGTCCCCTCGAAGAACGCCGCATCGACCTGCGCCTTGTCGAAACCGGAGAGCGGACCGCAGTCGAGGCCGAGGGCACGGGCCGCGATGATCAGGTAGGCGCCCTGCAGCGTACCATTTCGAAAGGCGGTGTCGTCACGCCACCCCTCGTCCAGGGCCAGGGCCTGGATGGCGGCGTGGTTGTGGGGAAAGAGCACGTCCAGGCGATCGGCGAAGGCGAGGTCGTAGCCGATCACCGCGGTCACCGGCGCCTCGAGGATCTTCGGTCTGTTCTTTTCATGGGCGGAGGCGGCCAGCCGATGCTTGCCCTCGGCGCTGCGGACCCAGACGATGCGCATGGGATTGGTGTTGGCAGAGGTCGGGCCAAACCGCGCAAGTTCGTAGAGCCGGCGAATCACCGGCTCCTCGACCTGGCTCGACGCCCAGCTATTGGGTGTCCGGGCCTCCAAGAAAATCTGCGCCAGGGCCGCCGGCGTCAGGGGCCAGCGTTCGGAAGCCGGTTTCATGGCAGGTCTCCTGGACGCGCCCCGGACCGGGTCAGGAGCCGTTCGGCATTGCCGCGTGTGATCGCGGCAAACTCGGCGTCTGAAAGACCCGCGGCTCGCAGGGCCATCAGCTGGGGCGCAATATCGACAAAAGGCGCGTCGGACCCGAACAGCACCCGGTCCGACGGCGCCAAGGCCCTAAGTCCGGCCAGCGCGGCCGGGCCAGTCGCATTCGCCGTATCGACGTAAAGGCGGCGAAAGGCGTAGACCGCATCGTGGGTCAATCCGCCGCCCCCAGGCCCAGGGCGGCCAAACCCGTCGAGACGCCCGGCGATCATCGGCAAGGCTCCGCCCCCATGTGAGAGGATAAAGCGGATGTTCGGCCAGCGCTCCAGCACGCCGCCGTACCAGAGGCTGGCCGCCGTGCGCGCCGTGTCGAGCGGCAGCTCTGCGTAGCCGAACGGGACGGAGGTCAGGTTCCGGCAACAGGCCGCGATGTCGGGATGAACGAACACCACGGTTCCGCGCCTATCGAGTTCGCGCCAGACCGGCTCGAACGCTGGATCCCCCAGCCAGCGGTCCTGATAGCTGGTCATGATCCGAACGCCGTCGGCGCCCAGGCTGTCCAGGCCGCGCGCGGCTTCTGCAAGCGCGCCCGCCGAATCGGTCAGCGGCGGCAGGCCGGCGAACAGGCCGAAGCGTCCCGGGTGCTCCCGTGAGACCTGTGCGTAATAGTCGTTCGTAGACCGTGCGAGTTGGCGCTGGGCTTCGGGGTCGTCCGACCACATTGCGGGCTGCGGAAAGGAAATGATCGCCCGGCCGACGCCGAGCCGATCCATTTCCTGAACCGCGGCGGCAGGCGACCACGCCATCGCCTTGGGATTGGCCTTGATCGCTGCGGCGGAGGGCGGCGCGTCGCGCAGGAAATCCGGTGGCAGCAGGTGAAAGTGGACATCGACGACGCCGCCGGCCGCCAAAGCGGCGAGCGCGCGCCCCGCGCTCGTGCAGAACAAGCAGGCCGGGGCCGCCCCCAGGAAGGTGCGTCGGCGAAGCGGGGCGGCGTTCACGAAACGCCAACCCCATCAGACGCGCGTCGCAAGCGACTAGCCCGGGAAGCCGGTTGGCGGTTCGGCGGCGACCCGGTTCTCGATGGCGCCCAGTTTTTCGATCTCGACGCGAACGACGTCGCCTGCCTTCAGGAACACTTGCGGCTTGCGGGCGTGGCCCACGCCGCCCGGCGTGCCGGTGTAGAGAACATCCCCGGGCTCGAGGGTCATTGCTTGGCTCAGGTGCTCCACCTGCGCGTAGCAGTCGAACAGAAGCTGGCCGGTGCTCGACGACTGCCGAACCTCGCCGTTCACCAGGCAGCGGATCGCGAGGTTGCGGCCGTCGGTCTCGTCAGCCGTCGTAATCCAAGGACCGAACGGCGCATGGGTGTCGAAAGACTTCCCGACCACCCACTGCGAGACGCGGATCTGCCAATCGCGCACACTAACGTCGTCCCCGACGCAGAAGCCGAAGATCGCGGCCTTGGCCTGATCGCCGGAAACGCCCCGCACCCTGCGACCGATGATCGCGACCAGTTCGGCTTCATAGTCCAGCCGATCGGATACGGTGGGCAAGGCGATTGGATCGAAGGGCCCGGTGACGCTGGTCGGGGCCTTGGCGAACCAAGTCTGGAACACAGGGGTTTCGGAGTCGGCCTCCTCAATGTGATCCTTATAGTTCAGGCCGATCGCCATGATCTTTCCGGGGCGCGGAATCGGCGCGCGCAGGCGAACTTCGCTCAATTTGAGGTCCGGCGAACGCGACTGCAGCCCCGCCACCTGATCGCGGAACTCGTCCCAACGCTCGATGAGGTCGATCATACGGCGCGGCGCGTTGGGCAGATGATCCAGGAGAGATACGAGACCTTCCCCGACCACGAGGCCCAGCCGATCGCCATCGACGCCTTGATAGGTGGCCAACTTCATTCCAGCGTTTCCCCGGACCCGTTGCGCGGCCGGCCTTCCAGAAGCGGCTCGCATCGATTGTCAGACGTTATCGTCTGTCATTTTACTATAGCGGCTTCGCAATTCCGGCAACGGGCATTATGGGGTGGAGGCCGCCGCGTTTCAGGCCATCGGGCGCCGCCGTATTGTCGGACAATAATGCCTCACGACGCCAAGTCGCGGGGCGGAGGAATCGCAATGCCATTCATCGATAGCCAAGGGGTCAAACTCTACTACGAGGAGACCGGGGCCGGAGACGCGATCGTTTGGATTCACGAGTTTGCGGCGGACTACCGCACGTGGGAAGGACAGGTTCGCCGTTTCAGCCGAGACTACAGGTGCGTCACCTACAACGCCCGGGGTTATCCCCCTTCGGATGTCCCGGAAGCCGGCGACGCCTACGGCCACGAACACCACCGAGACGATGTGGTCAGGATCATGGACGCTCTTCAGATCGAGCGCGCCCACCTCGTGGGCCTGAGCATGGGGGCTTACGCCGGCCTGCAGGTCGCGATGGCCTATCCGAATCGGGTGCGGTCGCTGGTGTTCTCGAGCGGAGGCTCCGGCGCCCCGAAGGGCGATCGCGAGAAATTCAAGCGCGATACGCAAGAGGGCGCAGACCGCATGCTCAGCGAGGGGATGGAGGCCGGAGCGAACGGCCTCGCTATGGGCGCCACGCGAATCCAACTGCTCAACAAGAACCCCCGCGGCTGGGAGGAATTCCGCCACCACATGGCCGAACATTCCGCCCTCGGGGCGGCCCTCACGCTGAAGAACTACCAAGCGCTTCGGCCGTCGCTGCACGACTACGAGGCCCAACTGCGAGACCTCGACATTCCGGTTCTGCTGGCAGTGGGCGACGAGGACGATCCCGTCATCGAGGCCAACATATTTCTGAAACGCACGCTACCGCGCGCCGGGCTCTGGATCCATCCGCAGACGGGGCACGGGATGAATCTCGAGGAGCCCGGCGAATACAACACACGGATCGCGGAGTTCCTGAGCGCGGTGGAACGCGGGGCTTGGCGGCGGCGCGACTCGCGCGCCAATCCAAACCAGTCGGTGTTCATGGGCGATAAGTCCGTCGCAGGGAGCCGCTGACGTGGACTTGGGGCTCGCCGGCAAGCTTGCCATCGTCACAGGCGCGTCCAAAGGCATCGGCGCCGCCACGGCCCGACGCCTGGCCAGGGAAGGCTGTGATCTCGTGCTGGTCGCGCGCTCGGCCGGGGACCTGGAGGGACTGGCGCGCAGCATCGCGGCCGAAAGCGGTCGGCGCGCCACGCCGTTCGCCGCCGACCTGTCGCGCTCCGAGGAGGTGTTGCGGCTGTCTGCCAGCTGGGCGGCGGCCGATATTCTCGTGAACAACGCCGGCGCCATCCCGGGCGGCCGCCTCAGCGAGGTCGATGAAGCCGCCTGGCGCGCCGCCTGGGACCTGAAAGTGTTCGGCTACATCAACCTCACGCGCCAACTCTTCACAGCTATGCAGGCGCGGCGATCGGGTGTGATCGTCAATGTGATCGGAGCCGCCGCGCAGATTCGCGACCCGTCCTACATCTGCGGCGTCGCCGGGAACGCGGCGCTGACCGCGTTTACGCTGTCGCTCGGCAGCGACAGCCATCATCACGGCGTACGGGTTGTCGGCGTGAGTCCCGGACCTGTCGCCACGGAGCGCCTGGCGCAGCTTCAGCAGGGCGTGAGCAGCAGCGCGGCGCGGCCGTTCGGACGGGCCGCCGCCCCCGACGAGATCGCCTCAGCCGTCGCCTTTCTGGCGTCGACCGCCTCGGGCTACACCTCCGGAACCGTGCTCATGGTGGACGGCGGCCTGTCGGCGCGGGCGGCCTCCTGATGGAGGTGGCGGGCAAGGTTGTCGCCATCACCGGCGGCGGCGCGCCCTGCGAACGCCTTCACCGAGAGGCCGCTGCGAGGGTCGCCGTGCTCGATCTCAAGCAGGCGAACGACCGCAAGGTGGCGCAGCGGATCGACGATCCTGGGCCTGCGTTGCGACGTTACGCGCGAAGTCGATATCCAAACCCTATTGCGCAGGTGGAAGCGCGCCTCGGCGCCATCGACCTCTTCTGTTCCAACGCCGCGGTTCTGGCGAACGACCCAGAGCCGTCCGACCCCGCGTCCAGCCCGGACGCGGCATGGGCGCTGAGCCGGGGCGTCCAAGTCATGAGCCACGTGTATGCAGCGCGGCACTTGGGTCCAAAAATGGCCGCGCGAGGCGGCGGCCACTCTGTCAACTCCGTCTCCGCCGCCGGCTTGCTCGCCCAAATCGGCAGCGGTCCCCCTAGCGCCAGCAAGCACGCCGCGCGGCGTCGGAGTCTCGATCCTGTGCCCCAAGGCGTGGCCCCGCCCATGGTGGCCAACGCCATGGAGACGCCAACGGTAGGCGATGACCTCCTGACGCCGTCATCGAAGGTTTTGCAAGCGAACGATTCCTGATCCTGCCGCACCTACGGGTCACCACCTATTTCGGGCGCAAGGCCAGTGACCACGATCGATGGCTCTCAGGGATGGCGCGTCTCCGTCGCAAAGCCCTCGGGCGCGGCTGAACGCGCTTCCCACCGCAAGGTTTTTGTCCTACAATCGTGTTCGATATTTGGGGGATACATGAGCGAGGCTGGACGCATCGATCTGCAGCAGCACGACACCGTTGCGTGGATCACGGTGGACAATGCTGCGAAGCGCAACGCCATGTCGCTGAGGATGTGGAAGCAGCTGAATGAGCTTCTAGGCCGAGTCCGCGATGACACGCGCTGCATCGTCGTCCGAGGCGCCGGAGACAAGGCCTTTGTCTCGGGAGCGGACATTTCCGAATTCGCAGAGCATCGCCGTTCGCCCGAGGATGTGACGGCCTATGACGAGGCCGCCGACGCCGCCATGGCGCGGCTCCACGCCATGCCCCAGCCGACGGTGGCCCTGATCGGCGGCTACTGTCTCGGCGGGGGCGTCGCCCTTGCGCTCTCCTGCGACGTGAGGCTGGCGGCCGACACCAGCCAGTTTGCGGTTCCGGCCGCCCGTCTCGGCCTGGGCTATGGCGCGCCGGGCCTGAAGAAGCTGCTCGAGGTGGTGAGCGTCCCCGTCGCCATGGACATCATGATCAGCGCCCGCCGCTACACCGCGCAGGAGGCGCTCAGCATCGGCCTCGTGAACCGCGTGTACGCGGCAGACGCGCTGGCCGGCGAGGTCACGGCTTATGCTGCAAGTATCGTCAGAAACGCGCCGCTGACCATCCGCGCCGCAAAACGGACCATCCGTGAGCTGTCGAAAGTCAACCCCGCGGCGGACCTGGCGCTTTGCCGGGAGCTCGCCGCCCGATGCTTCGCCAGCGACGACTATCTCGAGGGCGCGCGCGCCTTCATGGAGAAGCGCGAACCGCGCTTTGCTGGCCTCTGAGGCGCCATGGCAGACCTCCCGCTTTCACACATCAAGGTCATCGACCTTTCCCGCGTTCGGGCCGGACCCACCTGCGTCAAGTTCTTCGGAGACTTCGGCGCCGACGTCATCAAAGTCGAGCGCACGGATGGCGAGGGCGATCCCATGGGCGACAACCGTCATTCGTCCGACTACGTGAACGCGCAGCGCAACAAGCGCGGCATCACCCTGGACCTCAAGCGGCCGGAGGGCGTCGCCGTCCTCAAGAAGCTCATCGAGACCGCCGACGTCGTCGTCGAGAACTTCCGGCCTGATGTGAAATTTCGGCTTGGCATCGACTACGAGAGCCTGGCGGCGATCAATCCGCGCCTTATCTACACCTCCATTTCGGCGTTCGGCGAGACCGGTCCCTATCGGACGCGTCCAGGATTCGACCTGATCGCCCAAGGCATGGGCGGGTTGATGTGGCTCACCGGCTACGAGGATCGTGGACCGTTGCGGGTGGGCATTTCGCCCGCCGACCTCAGCGCCGGAATCTTTGCGGCCATGGGCACGATGATCGCGCTCCTTGAGCGGGAGCGCTCCGGCAAAGGCCAATGGGTCCAAACCAACCTGCTCTCGTCCCAGATCATGATGCTCGACTATCAGGCGATGCGCTGGCTGATGGACAAGATGATTCCGCTCCAACGCGGAAACGACCACCCACAGATCGTGCCGACCGGCGTCTACCGCTCCAGCGACGGCTACTTCACGCTTTCGACGGTCGGAAACGAGAGTTACCAAAGGCTCTGCCTCGCAATTGGAGCGCCTGAGTTGGGCTCGGATCCGCGCTTCCTTACGGCTGCGTTGCGCGAAGAGAACCGCGACGCCATGAACGCGGCCCTTGACGCGGTCACCGCCAAGAAGAGCTCCGGCGAGTGGGTCGATATCCTGAACGCCGCGGGCGTGCCCGCCGGTCCCATCTACAAGCTCGATGAGATGTTCGCCGATCCGCAGGTCAAGGAGACCGGCATCGCGCAGACTCTCGATCATCCCAAACTTGGGCCCATCGAAATCCTCGGACAGCCGATCGGGCTCAATCGCACGCCCGCCCAATTCCGTCGCGCGCCCCCAGAACTCGGCCAGCATACCGACGAGGTCCTCGCCGAACACGGGTTCAGCGCCGGGGCCATCGCAGACCTGCGGCGTGACGGCGTCGTCTGAGCCGAGCCTGCCTGCGCCCACTCCCAAGGACTAGGAGACCCCATGAGCTTTCGCCTTTTGCGCTACGCTTCCGACCGCGGCCCGCGCGCCGCCATTCTCGTCGATGACCGGGTCCACGACCTGGAGGGCCGGCTCACCGGCGCCGAGGATCTGGACGCGAACTGCACCCTTTCCATCCTGCAGAATTGGTCGACCGTCGAACCGCAACTTCGCGCGCTCGCCGCAAACCCCGGCGGAGCCGGGCGGCCACTGGACGTCCTCACCCTCGAGTCGCCGCTGTCGCCGGCCAACATCTATTGCGCCGCGGCGAACTACTTCGACCACTACCGCGAGATGCATCAAGGGAAGGACCGGGTGAAGGACGCTGTCGCGCCCTACTTCTTCCTCAAATCAACCCGTTCCGTGACCGGACCCACCGGACGGGTGATCAAGCCCGGCTACGCCCACGACCTCGACTGGGAGGCGGAGATCGTGGCGGTCATCGGCAAGCGCGCGCGCAACATCTCCGCGGCCGACGCGCTGGGTTATGTGGCCGGCTATTGCGTCGGGAACGACGTCTCCCTTCGGGATGTGATGATCCGTGAAGATTGGCCGGCCGTGCGAACCGACTGGCTCGCGGCAAAGTCGTTCGAGGGCGCCGGTCCGATGGGCCCCTGGATCACGCCGGCTTCGGAAATCCCCGATCCGCAAAACCTCAAGATCAATACCTGGGTCAACGAAACGGTCGAGCAGGACACCAACTCCAAGGACATGATCTATTCGATCGCCGAACAGATAGAGTCCCTCTCGGCCCGCATGGCTCTTGAGCCCGGGGACGTGATCTTTACCGGTACGGGCGGCGGCGTCGGCGAGGCCAAGGGGCGGTTCATGAAGCCCGGCGACATCTGCAAGGTCACCATTGAGCGCCTGGGCTCTCTCGAGAATCCCATCGACTGACTGGGGACGGACCGCGTCCACGGCGAAAGGACCCATATCCCGCCCACCTTTCGGCCGTGAGTTTCGACCTGATCGTACCGCTCCCTGGGCGGCGCGGAGCTCCGCCGGTTGTGGCGGCTCAGGCGATGCCGTGACTCGGCGTGGCCGCCCCCCGTGCCCGCCAGGGACCGGTCCGACGTCGCGACGACTGAAATTGGAACGAAGGTCCAGCACAAGCACGCCAGGCGCCGCAAATCGTCGGGATCAATAGCCAGGAAGGATACTCGCCATCGGGCCTCGTGCTGCGGCGGGCCGGGCGATGGAACGCAGCTTTTCCCCGCTCGAGTTCCAGCAGCGGCGGCCGCCACGAAGCGCGCGCCGCGGAGGTCTCAATCCGTGTGCGATCCATCGAGTTCAGCAAGTTGCGGGCGTCCAGTCCCGGACCCGCGGCGGCGTCCGGCCGCTGAGCGCCGAGAGCCCACGATTGTTTGCCTGCCGCAGGAGCCGGCAAGACGTGACTGTGGACATCGATGGCCTCGGATAAGTCGTGAGGCGCCGGCGACGCCTGCGAGAAGAGCCCGCCAGCGTCCGAACCTAAGGCCGCACGTCCTTCGCGGCGCGAAATGCCAACCGTGCGCAAGCGTCGCAGATGAAGGTCATTCGCTCCTCCAGGGCTGAGCTTACCGAGCCGCGCGGCTCGGTGGGATCACCGGCAGGAGGATATAGCTCTCGCGGCCAGGGCCGGTGAAAAGGGTGGTTTTGCCCGCGAATTCCCCGATGGCGTCATTGCTGCGCCGGTGCAGGAACGGCCCCGAGCCCCGGAAGCTGACCACGCCGGGTCCGACGCCGGTTCGCCCCGCCGCGCGCTCGAAGTCGTGACCCTCGATCTGGAAACTGAGACGGTAGCCCTTGGGCAACACGAAACTGGTCGGCCAGATCTCGACATCCACGGGATAGACGACGCCCGGCTGAAGTTTGTCCACGACCTGATGGTTGCGCCAGGGCCGCCAGGGCGTGGACCTGAGCGGATCGAGCCGCCGATGCGAGAGGCGAAGCCAGCCCTGTGTGATCGGGGCTGCAGGATCGTTGGCGCCGGCGAAGGTGACCTCCTGTCCGTCCGGGCCAAAGGCCCTGAGCGTCAGGAACAGGTCCGCATCCGTTGTCGTCGAGGAGACCCACAGTCGAGCGCTTAGGGGACCGGTGAATTCGAGGTCCTCGCGCCGGGCCGTATAGTTGAAGGCCACCCCCGTCCCCCGCGCGTCGAACGTCACCTGGGCGTCTGCGGACGGCGGCTTCGAAGAAAGATCATGCGAAGCCGCGCCAAGATGTAACCTTGTCCATCGCGTTTGCGGCAGGGGCCAAGCCGCCTCGGCTCGATAGGTCGTAGACGTCGGGCGCCGGATGGCGACTTGCACAGGCGGCTCCCCATCCCAACCGTTGTCCGCGCCCTTCAGGAAGTGGTCGAAAAAACGCATCTGCACGGCCGTCCACTCAGGCTTGTAGAAAGTGTCAAAGTGGGTGCCGGTGTGTATCGAAAGCCACTTCTGTGAGGAGGCGACCCCCATGTAGCCCTCGATGTTGCCGCGCAGGTGGCGCGCCAGCCCACCCCAGTTGCCTGCGGACAACACTGGAACGGTGATGCGGCTGAGATCGGGCGTGCGCTGGCGCATCCAGGCGTCGTCAAGCGGGTGCTCTCCAACCACGCGCGGATACTCCGCACGACTTCCCGCGAGCAAGTCGTCCGAAAGCGCCGGTCCGTTTGAAGGCTCGCTGGTGAACCGATCCTTGAACCCCTCGGGATTGCCGTGCTGATTGCGCAGCACATTCACCCACCAGAGGTTGAGGTAGGCGTCACCGTAGATTCCGCCCTGGTGCGTCGAGTCCCGGTAGACGTCGGTCAGCCCTTCCCAGGGAAGGATTGCGGCAAGGTGGGGCGGTCGAAGCGCCGCGACCTGCCATTGTGTCGTGGCGTAGTAGGAGATGCCGACAATGCCGACCTTGCCGTTGGACCAGGGTTGCTGCGCGGCCCATTCGATCGCGTCGTAGAAATCCTGGGTCTCCCTCGGCGAGTAGGGATCGAGATAGCCGGGCGACTTTCCGCTTCCCCGCGAGTCGACCCTGATCACCACGTAGCCCCGGGGCGTCCAGCGCTCCGGATCGATCGTCTCCCAGTTCATGAACTGGCAGGTCGAGCCCTTGCAGACGTCGGGGACCAACCGGGTCAGCTCTGCCCACCCCGAAGGGAGATAGTCCTGAAAATGGATGTCCTTGCCGTAAGGGCTCATCGAAATGATGACAGGGAACTTGCCTGCGCCTTCCGGTCGAAAGACGTTTGCGCGCAACTGCAGGCCGTCACTCGCGGCAATGGCCACGTCCTTCTCGAAAACGAGGCCGGCAACTGCGATCTGCGCCTGCGCGCCCGAGCCGGCCATCGTCGCCAGGAATAGTCCGCTGACGAGCGCGGCCGCCCAGGCGAAGACCCTTGAGACGGCGGAGGTCGGAGGGGATGACGGCGGGGTCATCCTTGTGCGGCCTCTGCTGTCTCGGAAAGGACTGATGCGTGCAACTCGCGTTCGAAGTCATCGTCGCCAACCAGATTGCGGGCCAGCAGAACGCTGCAGTCGAGGTGGTCGACGAGATAGCCGCCGGCTTGGCCCGACCACCAGCGCTCGATAAGGCTGCGCCGGCGATGACCGACCACCACAAGGTTGGCCAGGAAGGCGCGGGCCGTGCGGACAATGATCGGCGGCGGATCGCCATGACCGACCTCCCCCATCGCCGGCACGCCAAGACGTGCGAGGCGCTGCAGGCCCAGCCGGACGAGGCGTCCGGCGTCCTCGACCCCGCCCACGTCGATTTCACCAGTTACCGCCGATCCCATAGGGGTCGGTGAGATGACCACGAGATGAACGCTGGCCCCCTCCGATCGGGTCAGGAGGGCGCCTTCCAGCAGGGCGATGAGACCCTCGTAGGTTCCTTCGCTCGCCAGGACGATTCTCTTCCACATACGCGACCCCCATTGCCCAAGCCGGAGCAGCTTCGACGTTTCCAATTTTGTCCGACACAATGCGCCGACAAAATTCAAGTTTGAAGGGCCTTTTTCCTTGCGCCACCGGAGCTCGCCGTGTTGCAACGTGATGCTCGATTTCGGGCACCTCCTCGTATGACTTGGCCCGCAGCGTGTCTGCGGGCCACTCTTTTGCGAAAGGCCCGAAGTCAGCCGGCGCGCAACTTGAGACCCTGCGACTTCGCCCGGCAATTCGCGCCTTTTACGAGGTCGCCCGCTGCGGTTCAGCATGGAGGCCCGGCGATCCGGCGGCGGCTCCGCCGTACGCCCGAAGCAGCGCTTCAGGTGGGGGATCAAAGGTAGTCGCGCTCCGATGTGATCTGGAACGACAGGACGCGCCATCGGCCCCCGTCACGGACGATGGTCTCGACGGTTGAGATTGTCGGACAAATTCTAGTGCGATCGCGCTCGCTCCGCTTGTTGCGCCAGCCGCTCGGCTCGGGGCAGGAACAGCATGGCCAGCGCCGCCTCGACTATCGGCGCCGCGGCGCAGGCGTAGATTGTCGAGGTGTCCTGGTTGGTGGTGAGCAAAGCGCGCCCACGGCCGGCCCAATCGTCCCGCCGATGCGGCCCGGCGCCGGCCGCTCAGGATACGCGCGTACCTCGGACGTAGGACGGATATACACTCGCCTCGAGGGCGTTGATGCCCGAGCCCGCGCAGCTCTGGAAGTAGCTGTAGAGCACGACCACCACCAGGAAATTGACCGAGTTCCGGTCGACCACGCCCAACGCCGCGATTCCGATCGCGACGCAGAAGAAGAAGAAGAAGAAGAAGAAGAAGAAGAAGAAGAGGAAGAAGAAGAAGACCAGCGAGGGCGCGCGCCCAGCCGGGTGAGGCCGCAAGTGGGTGCACCCACCACCGCGCCGGTGGTTTGGAAGGCGCTGCCAATGCCTCACCTGCCCCAGTGTGCTTAACGCACCGCGCGGCCGACCCGAGCTCGAAAACGAGAACCTGGCGTGGCGTGGACACACCCCTCCGCGAGGTGGAATCCTCTTTACTTCGCCGCGAGCGCCTTGGCCGCGTCGAAGGGCGCCCCGGTCTTGGCCTTCACCTCGTCGAGGGTGACGCCCGGGGCGAGCTCGAGCAGCGTCAGCGGGCTCTTGCCGCGATCGACGCTGAAGACCCCTAGTTCGGTGACCACCAGGTCGACGACCTTCTGGCCGGTGAGCGGCAGGGTGCAGGCGTTGAGGAGCTTCGGAGCGCCGGTTTTCTCGGTGTGCTCCATGACCACGACAACGCGCTCGACGCCGGCGACAAGGTCCATCGCCCCGCCCATGCCCTTGACCATCTTGCCGGGGATCATCCAGTTGGCGAGATCGCCTTTCTCCGACACCTGCATGGCGCCGAGGATGGACAGGTTGATGTGGCCGCCGCGGATCATCGCGAACGAGTCGGCACTGTTGAAGAAGGCGCTGCCCGGCAGCTCGGTAATGGTCTGCTTGCCGGCGTTGATGAGGTCCGCGTCCACTTCCTTGTCGCGCGGGAAGGGGCCGATGCCGAGCAGGCCGTTCTCCGACTGCAACCAGACATCCATGCCCTCGGGGATGTAGTTGGCGACGAGTGTCGGCAGGCCGATGCCGAGGTTGACGTAGAAGCCGTCCTGCAGCTCGCGCGCGGCGCGACGGGCCATCTGGTCATGCGTCCAGGAC
>JBOHKZ010000412.1:0-14254 GCA_050729355.1 Phenylobacterium sp.
AGATCGCCGCCGAGGTCGAGATTTATCCGGGCGTCACCCACGGCTTCGCCTTCCCGAAGCGCGCCGCCTACGACAAGGCCGCCGCCGAGACCCACTGGCAGCGTCTCAACGCGCTGTTCCACCGCAACCACGCCTGACCGGCGGGGACCGGTCTCCAGTCCAGACCGCCCTGACGCGCCTGACCCCTGCGGCCTCTCAGCGCCGCGTTGAACACCTGCAGACGAGGCAATCCCATGACGAGCAAACTGAACGGAAAGGTCGTCGTCATCATCGGCGGCAGCGCGGGGATCGGCCTGGCGGTCGCCCAGGGCGCCCAGGCTGAGGGTGCGAGGGTGATCATCGCGTCCAGCAGCACCGCCAAGGTCGACGCCGCCGCGCGTCAACTCGGGGGCGGCGTCACCGGTCATCAGCTGGACGTGACCGACGAGGCGGCCGTCGGCGCTTTCTTCGAGAAAGTGGGGCCCTTCGACCATCTGGTGTTCACCGCCGGAGACGCCGGCTACCGGCCGCCCGTGCCGATCACCGAGGTGGATCTGGACGCCTTGAAGGACGTCTTCAGCATCCGCTTCTGGTGCGCCCTGGCCGCAATAAAACATGGCGCGCGGCAGATCGCGCCGGACGGTTCCATCACACTGACCGACGGGATGTTCGCGCATCGGCCGATGAAGGGCGCGGCGGTCAGCACCGCGATGCTGGGCGCCGTCGAGCACCTCGTGAAGGGTCTCGCCTTCGACCTTGCACCGCTCCGCGTGAACTCGGTCTGTCCTGGCCTGACGATGACCGATCGGACAAAGGCGATCCCCGAGGAGGCGCTCAAGGCGCGCGCCGCATCCCTGCCGATGAAGCGCATCGGCCAGCCTGCGGACGTGGCGGAGGCCTATCTCTACGTGATGCGCGCTGGGTACACGACCGGCCAGGTGGTCCGCGTCGACGGCGGATCCTCGCTCATCTGATCGACGCAGACCGCGGCGACCAAATCCGGACTTGGATCGGAGAACGCGATGATCGTCGAGATGCGGACCGACAACGTGTTGTCGGGTCGGATCGCGGCCTTGGAGGCCCGCGTGGCCGAGGCCTTGCCGGCGCGTGCCGCGCTCTCGCCCCTGGCCGGATATTGGCGCACCGAGACCGGCACGCTCGATCAAGTGATTCAGATTTGGCCGTATACGGACCTTGAACAACGCGCCCGCGTGCTGTCTGAGGCGCGGCGTCTCCCGGCCTGGCCGCCGGAGACCGGCTATGTCGGCGAACAGCTCAGCGAGATCTATCTTCCCGCGCCGTTCTCGCCGGACCTAAAGCCGCACGAGTTCGGCGGCATCTACGAGATCCGCACCTACACCCTGATGCCGCGCTTCCTGCCGTCGTTGATCGAGCGTTGGGGCAATTACATCGCCAACAGGGTCGCGGTGTCCCCACTGGTGTTCGCCGGCGACTGCGAGTTCGGCGGCGTGAACCGCTGGCGTCACATATGGGCCTACACGGATCTGGCCGAACGTGCGGCCATTCGGGGCGAGGTGCGTCGCAAGGGCATCTGGCCGCCGCCGGGGGGCGATCCCGTACGGTTCCTCAAGCAGGAGACGATCATCGTGCGGCCGGCGAGCTTCTCGCCTCTGCGCTAGCGCGAGGCGACCGCGAAGGACGCGCCGAGCCGGGCTCTCCGCGTCACGATCGGCCGATGGCCGCCTCGAAGACCGCCGCGGCATGATCGATGAAAGCGTCGCGCTCCGCGCCCGCGAGGGGGCCGCCGCGCACCAGGCGTTCAACCAGGAAGCCCGTATAGGTCGCCGCCAGCACGCGGGCCCGCGCGTGGGCGTTCGCGCCGCCCAGCCAATCGCGGATCGGATTTAGGAATCGCTCCTGCATCGCGACGTTCAGCAGTGGCGCCGTCGTCGGCGAGGTGGCTGCGAGCAGCAGGAATTGGAAGCTGTCGGCCGCCTCGTCGGCGTAGAGGTTATCGGCCATCATCGCCGCCGCGGTGCGCGGAAAGCTGGCGCGATCCCATTCGTCGAGCCGGTCGGATCGGAAGGACCGCTTGAGGGCCTCGACGAACAGTCCCTCCTTGCCGCCGAAGTAGCGGTTCACCAGGGCGACATCGACGCCTGCCGCGCCGGCAATATCGCGCAGGGCCACGTGATCGTACCCGGTGCGGGCGAAGAGCGTCTGGGCCGCGCTCAGGATGGCCGCTCGGGTCGCGGCGGCGTTACGTCGCCGCGGCGCAGCGGGGCGTAGGGGCGTCACGTCATTCATGCGCCCATCCGTACAACAATCCCGTCGTGTGGGTCAGGCGCGGGCAGGGATGATCACCGGCAAGGTGTCGAACCCGTGGACGAAGGAAGAATGGGTGCGGACCGGTTCGCCGACCACCTGGATATGGGGGAAGCGTTTGAGGATCTCCTCCCAGATCATGGTGAGCTGCATCTCGGCCACCCGATTGCCGACACAACGGTGGATGCCGAACCCGAACGAGAGGTGCTCACGCGGCCGGACGCGGTCGATGACGAAGGCGTCGGGATTCTCGATCTTGGTGTCGTCCCGGTTGCCCGAAATGTACCAGATCACCACGCGATCGCCCGCCTTGATCAGCTTGCCGCCAAGCTCGACATCACGGGTGGCGACGCGGGTCATGTGGGCGAGGGGCGTCTGCCAGCGGATGGTCTCGGAGACCATCGAGGAGATGAGCGCGGGGTTGGCGCGCAGCTTCTCGTATTCCTCTGGGTATTTGTTGAGCGCGAAGACGCTGCCGGAGATCGTGTTGCGCGTGGTGTCGTTGCCGCCGACGATCAGCAGCACGACGTTGCCCTGATAGTCCTCCGCCGACATCGAGCGGGTGGCGGGGTTGTGGATCAACATAGAGATCAGATCGATGCCGGGTTTGGCGTCGACCCGTTCGTCCCACAGCTTTTGGAAGACGGCGGACCGCTCAAAGGAGACCTGGGCCTTCTGCTGCCAGCTCGTCACCGGCCCGTGCCCGGGCATGTTGGTGATCATGTCCGACCAGAAGGTGAGCTTGCGCCGGTCCTCGAAGGGGAAATCGAAGAGGACCGCCAACGTCATGGCCGTCAGCTCCTTGGAGACCAGGTCGACCCAGTCGAATGCCTCGCCGATCGGCAAGTGGTCCAGGATGTCGCCCGCCCGCTGGCGAACCAGTGGGGCCATCTCGGCGATGTTGCCCGGCGCGAGGGTGGGGCTGACCGCCTTGCGATGGACGCTGTGCTCCGGCTCATCCATGGCGATGAAACCGCCGCCTGCTCGGCCGCGGGCGCCCAGGAGCTTTTCCACCTGCTGCAGGAATTCGAGCGTCGGGAGGCCGATGCCCTGGGCCGAGGAGAAGTCCTGGTGGTTGGTGTCCACCGCCATGATGTCGTCCCAGCGCGTGACCGACCAGTAAGGGCCGAACTCGCTTTCGGGGGTGAAATGGACGGGGTCCTCACGTCTCAGGCGTTCGAAGACGGGGAGGATCGAATCCTGCTGGAAGCGCTCGGGTGCGGCCGGATTGATCTGCGCGAGCGGCGTGTCGGCGAGACCTGGCGCGGCGACCGTGGCGGCGATGTCCATCGCATCCTCTCCTAGTGTTGGTTTTCGGGCAGGCGGACCACGAGTCCGCTCAAGGCGTCCGTGACGGTGATCTGGCACGCCAGCCGGCTGTTGGGCCGAACCTGCTCGGCGAACTCAAGCATCGATGCCTCCATTGCACCGCGCCGGGAGGCCAGGGCCTCCGGTCCTTCCACGACAAAGACGTGGCAGGTCGCGCACGCGCAGGCTCCGCCACAGTCGGCGTCGATCCCCGGAATGGCGTTCTTCACTGCGCCTTCCATGACCGACCATCCCGCAGGAACGTCGACGGCGTGCTCGACGCCGTTGGCTTCGATGTAGAGAATTCTCGCCACAGGGTCCCCCATCTCGGGATGGCGGCGGAACGTCTATTTCCGCTGCGTCACCCCTGATCCTCGTGCCGCCGTCGGAATAAGTCAACGAATATGGACTTAGGCGCGCGAAGGGTGTGGCGTTGAAAATATAAGATAATATACAAGTCAAGAAATGTATTGAGATCACATATCCCATTGCGGTGTGTTTCGAGGCCCCGGGCCTCGCGACTTCCCACGACGCTGGATGCCGGCTCTCAGAAGCCGTCGACATCCCTACATATATGTGATCACACTTGACGTAATCGGGACCAGATGACGGTCCGTGGGCGGCTTCAGGGGACTTCGTCATGGCGACTGCCGGCTCAAAGGAGTCGATCCAGACGGACTGCGCGGCGCCGACGGAGGAGCCCTACTCGAAGGAGTATATGCGCTACGCGCTATGGCTCCTGCTCGGCCTCTCCATCGTGAACTTCATCGATCGCGCGATCGTCAGCATCCTGGCGGAGCCGATCAAGAAGGAGCTTCATCTCACGGACGCGCAACTTGGCATGGTGACGGGCGTCGGATTCGCCGTGGTCTATGTGGTGTTCAGCCTTCCCATAGCCCGCCTGGCGGAACGCTGGAATCGTCCCTGGCTGATCGCGGGCCTTGCTCTGATCTGGGGGTCTTTCACCTCCCTCTGCGGCTCGGCTCAGGGATTTATGCAACTCGTCCTTTTCCGCACAGGCGTCGGCTTTGGGGAATCGGGATTCGGCCCGACCGCGCACTCGCTCATCTCCGACTATGTGCCACGCGCCAAACGCGCGTCGGCCTTGGCCTTCAACGCGATGGGCGCGCCGGTCGGCTCGCTGATTGGGCTGGTGCTGGGCGGGCTTGTCGCCGACGCCTTTGGATGGCGCGCCGCCTTCCTGCTCGTCGGCCTGCCCGCGGTGATTTTCGCCCTCCTGGCGTTCCTCACGCTCCGCGAGCCCCGAAAGCTTCTGGCGGCTCGTGCGGTGCAAGGCCCTGACACGCGGGCCACCTTCGTCGAGACCCTCCGCTATCTGGCGGGCAAGCGCGCCTTCTGGTTTGTCGCGGTCGCGGCGGGCACGAAGACCCTGATCAACAGCGGTCAGGCGCCGTTCCTCGTCTCCTTCTTCCTTCGCAATCATGGCCCGGAGATCACGCAGCTTTCGAGCGGCATGGGACTGAAGGCGATCGGATTCCTCGGTCTCGCGGTGGGGCTGCTCTACGGCGTACCCGGCGCGATCGGCACCTATTTCGGCGGCTGGATCGCCGACAGGCTGGCGGTCAAGGATCGCCGCAACATTCTGCTGACGCCCGCCATCGCGTCCTTCCTCTGCGTGCCGCTCTTCGCTGGCGTCGTGCTCTCGCAGCGCATCGAAGTCGCGTTCCTCTTCCTGGCCCTGAACTTCCTGGTCAGCTCGACCTGGTTCGGCCCGACCTTCAGCACGGCCCAGTCCGTCGTACCGCCCCATATGCGCGCGACCTCGTCGGCGCTGCTGGGACTGATCACGACGCTCGTCGGGACGGGGATCGGACCCCTGGCGATCGGCCTGCTGTCCGACTTCGGCAACCATGCGATGCGTCTCGGTCCGAACGAAGGTCTCCGCTGGGCGCTGTTGATCATTTCGCTCTTCGGCGCGGTCGCCGGAACGGCCTACTTCCTGGCGCGACAGACGCTCGATCGGGACATGGTCTCCTAACCTGACACAACGGTTCGACAGGGTGCGCCTCCCGTCAGGCTTGACAACGCGTTCCATCATCGTGATATGTGATCACATCAATTGGAAACGCCGCGTTGACGGCGAGTTCGCGCGCGATGCGCGACGAGGATCCGCGCAATGCCGCTTATCGCCATCACCAGGGAACGACGCGCCGGAGAAACCCGGGTCGCCGCGGTTCCCGAGACGGTGAAGAAGCTGATCGCGGCCGGGTTCTCGGTCACGGTTGAGGCCGGCGCGGGGACCGCCGCCGCCTATCCGGACGCCGACTATGCCGCGGCCGGCGCGACCATCGCCAAGACGCTGAAGGATGCGCTCGGCAAGGCCGACATCGTCTTCAAGGTGCGCGGTCCCGAAGCCGAAGAGATCGCCGTCCTGAAGAAGGGCGCCATCGTCGCGGCCACACTCAATCCCTATCAGGACAAGGCCCAGCTCGCCGCCCTCGCCAAGGCCGGCGCCACGGGCTTCGCCATGGAATTCATTCCGCGCATCACCCGCGCGCAGGTGATGGACGTGCTGTCGAGCCAGGCCAACCTCGCCGGCTACCGTGCGGTTATCGAAGGCGCCGAGGCCTATGGCAAGGCCATGCCGATGATGATGACGGCCGCCGGCACCGTCGCCGCGGCCAAGGTGTTCGTGATGGGGGTCGGCGTCGCGGGCCTGCAGGCGATCGCCACGGCCAGGCGGCTGGGCGCTGTCGTCACCGCCACCGACGTCCGGCCCGCCACCAAGGAACAGGTCGAGAGCCTGGGCGCCAAGTTCCTCGCCGTCGAGGACGAGGAGTTCAAGAACGCCCAGACGGCCGGCGGCTACGCCAAGCAAATGTCCCCAGAGTACCAGGCCAAACAGGCCGAGCTGCTCACCGGCCACATCGCCAAGCAGGACATCGTCATCACCACCGCCCTGATCCCCGGCCGCCCGGCGCCCAAGCTGGTCAGCGCGGCCCAGGTCGCCTCGATGAAGCCGGGTTCGATCATCGTCGACCTGGCGATCGAGCAAGGCGGCAATGTCGCGGGCGCCAAGCTCGGGGAAGTCGCGCTCACCAAGAACGGCGTGAAGATCCTGGGCATCCCCAACCTGCCGGGCCGGATCGCCACCGACGCCTCGGCGCTCTACGCGCACAACCTCTTCGCCTTCGCGGGCCTCTTCCTCGACAAGGACGGCGCCTTCGCCCCCGACTATGAGGACGAAATCCTGAAGGCCGCCCTCGTCTGCCGGGGCGGCGCCATCGTGCATCCGCAGCTCGGATCGTGAGCCAAGGATGAGCGCGCCCAAGACCTGTCCGGTGCTTCCGCCCAAGGCCAAGCGAGAGGTGCGAGACGCTATCGCGACATCCTGGGCATGGCACTGCCTGATCTGGGAAGCCGTCATGCCCGCGAGCCCCGAGCTCTACCTCCATCTGTCGCCGCCCGACGGCTGCCCCACAAAGGACGCGTGAATGGAAGCCGTCGATCCCACAGTCTTCCGACTGGCCATTTTTGTGCTGGCGATCTTCGTCGGCTACTACGTGGTCTGGAGCGTCACGCCGGCGCTGCACACGCCGCTGATGGCGGTGACGAACGCCATCTCCTCGGTGATCATCGTGGGCGCGCTGCTGGCCGTCGCGGCCCATGCGCCGGGCGGCGAGCTCACCGGCAGCATCCTGGTCTCCAAGGGCGCCGGCGCCGTCGCCACGGCCTTCGCCTCGGTCAACATCTTCGGCGGCTTCCTCGTCGTTCGCCGCATGCTGGCGATGTACAAGAAGAAGGCCCCGGCCCCGCACAAGGACGCTGCGAAGTGAACGCCAACCTCGCGGCCATCCTCTACCTGATCTCGGGCGTCCTCTTCATCCTGGCGTTGCGCGGCCTTTCGAGTCCGACGACCAGCCAGGCGGGCAACCGCAACGGCATGATCGGCATGGCGATCGCGGTCGGCACCGCGCTCGTCACCCTGTTCAGCCAGGGCCTGCTCGACCCCCTGACGCTCGGCCTGATCGTCGGCGGCGTCGCCATCGGCGGCACGGTCGGCGCGGTGATCGCGCGCCGGGTAGCGATGACGTCGATGCCGCAGCTGGTCGCCGCCTTCCACAGCCTGGTCGGCATGGCCGCCTGCCTCGTCGCCGTGGCCGCGATCCACACCCCGCAGGCCTACGGCATCGCCGGTTCGGACGGCGTCGTGCACCTTCAATCGTTGATCGAGCTCAGCCTGGGCCTGGCCATCGGCGCCATCACCTTCACCGGTTCAGTCATCGCCTTCGCCAAGCTGAACGGCAACATGAGCGGCGCGCCGATCCTGCTGCCCGCGCGCCACCTGCTGAACATCGCGATCGGCGTCGCGATCGTCGCCCTGGTCGTCGTCCTGGTGATGAGCGGCGGTTCGGCGCTCTGGGCGTTCTGGGCGATCTTCGCGCTCGCCCTGCTGATCGGCGTCACCCTGATCATCCCGATCGGCGGCGCGGACATGCCGGTCGTGGTCTCGATGCTGAACAGCTACTCCGGCTGGGCGGCCGCCGCGTTGGGTTTCACGCTCGAGAACACCACCCTGATCATCACCGGCGCCCTAGTGGGCTCGTCTGGCGCGATCCTCAGCTACATCATGTGCAAGGGGATGAACCGCAGCTTCATCTCGGTGATCCTCGGCGGCTTCGGCGGCGAGGAAGTCTCGCCCGGCGCCGGCGGCAAGGTCGAGACCCGGCCGGTGAAGCAGGGTTCGGCGGACGACGCGGCCTTCATCATGAAGAACGCGTCGAAGGTGATCATCGTCCCCGGCTACGGCATGGCGGTCAGCCAGGCGCAGCACGCGCTGCGCGAAATGGCCGACAAGCTGAAGGAGGAGGGCGTCGAGGTGAAGTACGCCATCCACCCGGTCGCCGGTCGCATGCCCGGGCACATGAACGTGCTGCTGGCCGAGGCCAACGTCCCCTACGACGAGGTCTTCGAGCTGGAGGACATCAACGCCGAGTTCCCGACCGCCGACGTGGCCTTCGTGATCGGCGCCAACGACGTGACCAACCCCGCCGCCAAGACCGATCCGCAGAGCCCGATCTTCGGCATGCCGATCCTCGACGTGGCGAAGGCGCGCACCGTGCTCTTCGTGAAGCGCGGGATGAGCTCCGGCTACGCCGGCGTCGAGAACGAGCTTTTCTTCCGCGACAACACCATGATGCTGTTCGGCGACGCCAAGAAGATGGTCGAGGGCATCATCAAGGGGCTCTAGCGCATGATCATTGTGATGGGCGCGGGCGTCATCGGCGTCACCACCGCCTACGAGCTGGCGAAGCGCGGCCACCGTGTTCTGGTGCTGGACCGGCAGCCCGGACCCGCGCTTGAGACCAGTTTCGCCAACGCCGGTGAGATTTCGCCTGGATACGCCTCCCCGTGGGCTGGGCCAGGGGTCCCGGCCAAGGCGCTGAAATGGCTGACCATGACGCACGGTCCGCTGAGATTGCGGCCCCGCCTCGACCCGTACATGTGGCTTTGGATGCTGGATGCGCTGAGCAATTGCACGCCCGCGCGCTACGCGGTGAACAAGGCCGCGATGATCGCGCTCGCGCGCTACAGCCGCGCGCGGCTGCAGGACCTTCGCGCGGAGACCGGCATCGCCTACGACGAGGCGGCGCTCGGCGCCTTGCAGCTCTTCCGGACGAGCGCGCAGCTCGCCGGCGCTGCGCGCGACGTGGCGATCCTTCGCGCCGAGGGGATGGCCTACGAAGTGTTGGACGCCGACGCCTGCGTCGCGGTCGAGCCGGGCCTGGCGGGCGCGACGACCGGGATCGCGGGCGGACTTCGGCTGGTCGGGGACGAGACTGGGGATTGCTATCTCTTCACGCGGCGTCTGGCCAAGCGCGCGGCGGCGCTGGGCGTGACCTTCGCCTACGGCCAGACCATCCAGGAGATTCGAGTCCAACGCGATCGCATCGTGGCGTTGCGCACACAGGCAGGATGGATCGAGGGCGAGCACTATATCGCCGCGCTGGGGTCGCATACGGCGCCGCTGCTTCGCCGGACCGTCGTCGATCTCCCGGTCTACCCCGTGAAGGGCTATTCCTTGACGCTGCCGGTAGCTGACGCCGCCCGAGCGCCGGTCTCCACGGTCATGGACGAGACTTACAAGGTCGCCATCACCCGCCTGGGCGAGCGCATCCGGGTCGGGGGGACCGCCGAGATCTCGGGGTTCGACACGAGCCTCCCGGACGCGCCGCGCCAAACGCTCCTGAAGTCCCTCGCCGAACTCTTCCCCGGGGCCGGCGATCCGGCCGCCGCGGTCTACTGGTCCGGTCTGCGGCCCATGACGCCGGACGGCCCCCCCATCGTCGGCCCCACCGCGATCAAGAACCTGCACCTCAACACCGGCCACGGGACTCTGGGCTGGACGATGGCCTGCGGCTCGGCTGCGCTGATCGCGGACATGCTGTCGGGCGTCGAACCGGAGGTTCCGGCCGCCCCCTACGCTTTGGCGCGGTTCGTCCCGACGCCTGCCCCGCCGGTGTCCCACTTCGCTCTCGTCCCCTACGACTACACCTATTGGCGCTAGACCCATGACCCTCCAGACGACCCTGCTCGACGCGCTTGCCGCAGGCCTGCCGCCCGACGCCCTGATGTCCGGCGACGCGATCGAGGCGCGTTTCCTTGGGGACGCTGCGGTTCAGGCCCCTGCCGGGGTCCGCCCACTCGCCGTCGTCCGGCCGCGGATCACCGCCCAGGTCGCGTGGACCATGAGCCTCTGTCATGCGCACCGGATACCGGTCGTCGTCCAGGGTGGCCAATCGGGCTTGGCCGGCGGCGCCACGCCGGGCGACGGCTGGGTGGTCCTCTCGTTCGAGCGCATGCGCAACATCGGGCCGGTCGACGTCGCCGCGGGAACCGTGACCGTGGAGGCCGGCGCCATCCTTCAGTCGGTGCAGGCCGCGGCCGACGCAGCCGGGCTGCTGTTCCCGCTCGACATCGGCGCGCGGGGCTCCTGCACGATCGGCGGCAACATCGCCACCAACGCCGGTGGGAACCGCGTCCTGCGGTACGGCATGATGCGCGAGCTTGTGCTGGGTCTCGAAGTGGTGCTGCCCGACGGCGCTGTCGTCACCGCCCTCAACGGCATGCTCAAGAACAATGCCGGTTACGACGTGAAGCAGATATTCATCGGCAGCGAAGGGACCCTCGGGGTCGTCACCCGCGCGGTGCTGCGCCTCTTCGCGAAGCCCTCCAACACCCAAACGGCGCTCTGTGCAGCCGCCGACTATAAGGGCGTTCTTGAGATGCTGCAGCTCGCGCGGGCCCAGTGCGGCTCGAGCCTGTCGGCTTTCGAGGTCATGTGGCCGGATTACTATCGTCTGGCAGGCGACGCCGGCTTGCGCCTGCCGCTCGCTCCCGGCGCGCCGGCCTATGTGCTGGTCGAGCAGATGGGAACGAGCGAGCCGGACGACGCGCGGATGTTCGAGCAGATGATCTCCGACGCCTTAGACGCCGGCCATATCTCGGACGGTGTTATCGCGCAGTCCGATCGCGAGCGCGCCGACATCTGGAATATCCGCGACTCCGTCGCGGAGCTGCCGCGGACGCTCGGGCAACATGCGATGTTCGACGTCAGCGTACCGATTCAGGCGGTTGGGGCGTTCATCGACGACTGCGACAAGGCTCTGCGGACGCGTTGGGCCGACACTCGGATGCTCGCCTTCGGCCATGTGGCGGACAGCAACATTCACCTGGCCGTACATGTGCCCGGTCCAGCGCCGTTGCCCCACGCGGAGATCGACGAGGTCATCTACGACTGGGTCGGCCGGTACGCGGGCTCGATCTCCGCGGAACATGGGATTGGCACGCTCAAGCGCGCCTACCTGGCGCAGTCGCGAAGCCCCGCCGAGATCGACCTCATGCTCGCGATGAAAAGCTTCCTCGACCCGCGGGGGATCCTCAATCCGGGCAAGGTGCTGTCGCCGTCCAGCTAGGGCCGAGGTGAGCCCGCGGCGACGAACCGCGATACCGCCTCGATGTCGGCATCCGTAAGCATCGCGGCCATCGGCGGCATCTCGACGCCGCCGGCCCTGATCTTGCGCGCGACAGCTGTTGCGTCGCGCATGCCCGTCAACTGCGGCGCACCGACGGGCATCCCGCCCCGCGGCGGTCCATGACAGACCGCGCATGTCCGATCAAAGACGGCCCGTCCCTGGGCGAAGCCGTTGGCTGACCCGGAGGCTGGGGCCGCAATGGATGTATCGGGGGCGGCCGAGGGCGCCTTCGCAGTTTGGCGCTTACGCCCATCCGGCAGCGCCAGCGCGACCAATTCCGCCGGGTGACTGGCGCTCGAGACGGCGATCGCGATATACTGTCGACCATGGCTCCAGTAGGTCATGGGGGCCCCTGTGGCCTTCTCAGGGAGCTGGATTTCCGCCATCACGGCGCCCGTCGCCTTGTCGTAGGCGCGAAACATTGGTCCGCCAGGGTCCCCGAAGAGATGTCCGGCTTCTCCCAGGAACAACAGGGTCTTCGTGACCAGGGGCGCCGGGCGGACCATGGGCTGACCCATGTTGGCGAAATCGAGCTTCAGCCCCTTTAGCGCCGGGTGGTTGCGGATCCAGTCCGGAGCTCCGCCGATCGACCTGCGCCAGACATGCTCGCCGCGGTTCATGTCGGTGGCGACGACGAAGGAGTAGGGCGGCTTTAGGATCGGCAACCCTTGCGGACCGGTCAGGCCGCCGACGATCGGGCCACGGATCCAGTCCCAGTTGGTGAGCGCCGGATCGGCCGCGGCCAACGATGCGACGTTCGGCGTGTTGCGGATGGGGACGTACATCATGCCGCTGCGCGGATCGAACGCGCCGCCGTTCCAATTCGCCCCGGCGTTGAACCCCGGCTGCACCCACGTGCCCTGCGTGCCGCCTTTCACGAGCGGCGTTGGCGGGGTGTAGATCGGGCCCTTCACATATCGCTCGGCGATCCTGATCGCGTCGGCCCGCAGAGCTGGGGTGAAGTCGATAAGCGTGTCTTCGGCGTAGCCGAGGGGCAGGTACGGCGCCGGTCGTGTCGGGAAGGGCTGCGTCGGCGATGGGCGCTCGCCGGGCGCGCCGCCCGCCTGTGGCGCGGCTCGCTCTTCGATCGGCCAGATCGGCTGCCCCGTCTCTCGGTTGAATACGAAGACCATGCCCTGCTTGGTCAGTTGGGTGACCGCCTTGATGGTCCTTCCGTCCTTGTGGATGTCATGCAAGATCGGCGCGGCCGGAGGGTCGTAATCCCAGAGGCCATGATGCACGAGCTGGAAGTGCCAGACCCGTTCGCCCGTCTTGGCGTCGAGGCAGACCAGGCTCTCGCCGAAGAGACCATCGCCTTTTCTCTGGCCGCCATAGAAGTCGTTGGAGGGCGACTCGACCGGCAGGTAGACGTACCCGAGTTCGAGATCGGCGCTCATCATCGACCAGACGCCGGTGTTGCCGGTGTAGAGATTTGAGCCGTCTTCCCAGGTCTCGGCGCCGAACTCGCCGGGCTGTGGAATGGTGTGAAAGGTCCAGACCAGCTTGCCCGTCCGGGCGTCGTAGCCGCGGATGTGCCCTGGCGTGGCCTCCTTGTTGGAGGGGACGACATCGGCAACGACCTGCACGATCACAATGTCGCCGACCACGGTGGCCGGCGAGGAGGATCCCACAAACGGCGCGGGTTTGCCGTCCGGTCGGAGATGCTCCCGCAGGATCACATAGCCGTTGTCGCCGAACGTCGGATCGGCCCGGCCTGTGCGCGCGTCGATTGAGATCAGGCGACCATCCGGCGTGTTGTGGAACAGACGCTCGGCTTTCCCGTCGGTCCAGAAGGCCAGGCCCCGACTGGAGATGGAGAGCTCGCGGCCGCCAATGTCTAGGGGATCGGGACTGAAGCGCCATATCTCGCGCCCGGTCGCCGGATCGAGGGCGACGACCTGGTTGACGCCAGTCGGAACGAAAAGGCGCCCATCGACGAAGAGCGGGGTGGCCTTCCAGTTGGCGTCGGGCGCATCGCCAAGCGACAAGGCGCTCCAGCGCCAGGCCACCTTGAGCCGCTTGGCGTTGCGGGCATTAATCTGCTCAAGCGGCGAATAGCGTTGAAAGCCGGCGTCGCCGCCCCAGGTCCGCCATTCGCCCTTTTCGGCGAGGAGACTCTTAGGCGTCTCTGACGCAGGTGCGGGATCCCCCGCGATGATCGCCGCAACCAGGGCGAACAGTAGGATTTTCCGATCCACGGGTGGCTCCCTCAGCGCCGGCGGCCCCGCCGTTCGCAATTTGACATATGTGATCACATAATGCAGTACGTCACGCGCCGTCGCTTTCGGATTCGGCGGCGCCGTCCCCGGGGACTGAGCCGTCGTCCCGTGCGGCGTGAGACGTCGGCCGCGTCACCCTCTCGGGTGGATGGCTCGTAATGAGGAGCAACGCCCTTGATCGAGCGCACGGTCGACATCACGACCCGGGACGGGGCGATGACCACCTTCGTCGTGCACCCGGACCGCGGCGGACCTTATCCGGCGATCCTGCTCTTCATGGACGCGCCCGGCATCCGCGAGGAGCTGCGCGACATGGCCCGGCGCTTCGCCACCGGCGGCTACTGCGTGATGCTGCCCAATCTCTACTATCGCAAAGGCGTGCTGGAGATCCCGCCGGAGGAACTCGCCGACCCGCAGATGAAGCGGATGGGCGAACTCGCATATTCACTCACGATACCTCTGGTT
>JBOHKZ010000413.1:0-4114 GCA_050729355.1 Phenylobacterium sp.
GTCATCGCGCCAGCGGTCGCGGCGGCCCTGGCCATCGCGGTTCTGGCCGTTCTGCCCGTCACGGTCGCGGTTCTCGTAGCGCGGACGGTCATCCCGGGGACGATCGTCGCGCGGGCGGTCGTTCTGCCCGCCGCCGTTCTGCGGGCGATCGCCCTGCGGCTGGCCTTCGCGAGCCTGCCACGTCTCGGCGGTGTCGCCGGCCTCGGCCGAGGCCTGGTCGGCGGCTTCGGACTGCGCCTGGGCGGTCTCGTCCTCGAAATCGATGTCGAAGCCGGAGGAGAAATGGTCGCGGCCCAGGATCTCGCTGGCCGGACGCGTCGGCTGCATGGCGCGCAGCAGGCGGAAATAGTGCTCGGCGTGCTGAAGGTAGTTCTCTCCGAGGACCCGGTCGCCGGCCGCCGAGGCGTCGCGGGCGAGCTGCTGGTACTTCTCGAAGACGTGCTGGGCGTTGCCGCGGACCTTGACGCCCTCGGGGCCGTTGGAGTCGAACGCGCGATTGGCGTTCTGCGCCTGCGGCTTGCCACCGCCACCGCCCCCGCCGCCACCGCGATTGCGACCGCGCTGACGCTTCATACCCTTGAAATCTCTCATTATTCGATAACCGTTTGGTTCTTCCCTCGGCGGACCCGCCCTGAGAGCGGTCGGCCTGTACGCTAGCCTTCGATGGGATCGGGCGGCTGCTGCCCTGTTAGATTGTTGAAAACGCCAGATGTTCCCCGTCTTCCGCCCGGAAGCTTCAGCGTTGGCCTGGTTGAGAGGCGTCGCGCCCGTCGAAACCGGCGGCGTCCTTGTTTCGGACGCATCTACCTGATGCCGACGAATTGGGTGGAGACATCACCTAAGTAGCGATTCAAGCGGGGGTTTCCAAGGGATTTTTCGTTCCTGCGACAACCCTGTCCCGGTTGGCGAGATCGAGCGCCGTGGTCACGCCTGCGGCGCCGGCCTCGCGGAAGAGCGCTTCCACGGCTTCCTTCTGGTCGTAGCCGATCTCAACGGCGAACCGGCCGCCGGGTTTCAGCACCCGCATGATCTCCGGCGCGAGGCGACGGTAGTGCATCAGACCGTCCGGTCCGCCCTCCAGCGCGATGCGCGGCTCGTGGTCGCGGACCTCCGGCTCCAGCGTCTCGATCACGTCGGTGGCGATGTAGGGCGGGTTGGAGACCACCAGGTCGAAGGAGGCCTCGGCCAGCCCCTCGGTCCAGTCTCCGCGCAGCAGCGCCAGGCGGCCGGACAGGCCCAGATTGGCGGCGTTGTCGCGCGCCACCGCGATTGCCTCCGACGAAACGTCGATGCCGAGCCCCCGCGCCGCCGGCCGCTCGGCGAGGATCGACAGGATGATGGCGCCGGAGCCGATCCCCAGGTCCAGGATCGACCAGGCCGCGTGCTCGGGGAAATCGCGCAGGACGTATTCCACCACGGTCTCGGTGTCCGGCCGCGGCGTCAGCACGTCGGGCGTCACGTTGAGCATGATTTTCCAGAAGCCCTTGCGCCCCAGGATGTGGCTGACCGGCTCGCGCTTTTCGCGGCGGGCGAGGTAGTCCGCGAGCGTCGTCTCCTGGTCGGGCGTCAGCGCCCGGTGCGGGTCGGCCACGATGTCGGCGCGGGTGGCGTCGGCGGCGGCTTCGACCAGCAGACGCGCGTCGATCACCGGACCGGCCAGGCCCGCCGCCTCCAGCCGTTGCTTGGCCGACTGCCAGGCCTTGAGCAGGGTCAGCGTCATGCGGCCGCCTGATCGGGTGCGCCGGTGGTCGGCGCGGTGACGGCGTCGCCGAGACTGAGCGCCCCTGGGCTCGTCACCCGCACATAGATGCCGCACAGCATGTGGCCGTAGTTGTCGAACAAGGCCTTGGTCACGTCGAGGTCGCGCTCCGCGGTGGTGGGGTCAACGTGGGTGGCGGCGCAGCGGACGATCGGCTTGAAGACCTCGGCCTGCGCCCATCCCAGCATCAACCGTTCGCCGGTCCATTCGTTCTCCGCCCAGGCCGGCCAGCTCTCGACATAGACGTTGGCGCGGAAGCGCAGCGGATCCAGTTCGACGCCCATCTTCTGGCCAAGGTCGCGCACGCTCGCCAGGTTGACGAGGGAGACCTGGCCGAGCGGATGGTCGGTGAAGCGGTGCTCGCCGGGCGCCTGAAGCACCCTCAAATCGCCCTGCACGTCCTCGCCGAGCAGGGTCGTGAGCCAGGCGGCGAAGGCGGTGCGGTCCGCCTCGCCGGCCAGGTCGCCCAGGAAGTCCGGGACCCCGGGCGCGGCGGCGTGCAGGCGGCCCGTCGCCTCGTCGTAGCGGGTGCGCGCGGCGGCGACCTTCGGGATTTGCGCCAGCACCGTGAACTTCTGCTTCGGCACGAAGGCGGGCGCCGCAGGATCGAAGCCGCTCGGTCCGTTTTCCACTGCATAGAGCCGGTCGAACGGAAAGCCCTCGCCGGGCGCGAGCTGCACCGTCGGCAGCGCTTCGGGCGTGAAGCCCTTGATGGGATGGCGGAAGATGGCCGCCGCGTGACCGCTCATTCCAATGCCCTTGCCGCAAGCACGCCCCGGCCACAAGCGGAACGGAGCCCGCGCCGCCGGGTTTGATCAAGCGCCGCCTTTGGAGACCGCGCGTGTCGGGGCTGACCCATCCACCCGCCAGGACCGTCGCAGACCGCATCGGCGCCTTCGTGCTGCGCGTGGCGCCCTGGGCGGGGCTGGCTGCGGTGACGGCGCTCTGGGCCCGCGATCGGCGTGCGCGGCCCCGCGGCGGACTCAGCGAAGACGAGATCGCGCGGCCAGAGCATTTCGAAGCCGAAGAGCCCGGCCGCGGCCGCTTGGCGCCGGCCCCGGTCCGCATGCCCCTCACGGCCTGGCGCGACATCCTCTGGCGAACCTGGCTGGAGGTGAACGCCGACAAGTTGCCGACGGTGGCGGCGGGCGTGACCTTCTACAGCCTGCTGGCGATCTTTCCGGCGGTGGGCGCATTCGTCTCGCTCTATGGCCTCTTCGCCGACGTTGGGGCCGTGCGCGAACAGCTCAACGACCTGGCCGCCTTCGTGCCGCGCGAAGTGCTGAAGCTGGTCGGCGACCAGATGATGCAGCTGGCGAGCCGTGAGAACGCCGGCCTGTCGCTGGCGCTCGGACTGAGCGTGCTGCTCTCGCTCTGGACCGCCAACGCGGGGATCGCGGCGCTCTTCGAGGGCCTCAACGTGGCCTATGACGAGACCGAGAAGCGCAACTTCATGGTCCGCCGGGTCACGAGCTACGCCTTCACCGCCGCGCTCGTCCTCTTCGCGACCGTGGTCACCGCGGTCCTGGTCGCCGTCCCGATCTACCTGCGCCAGCTCGGGCTGATCGACACCTGGCTCGCCCCGTTCCGCTGGGTGGTGCTGACCGCGCTTGCGGCCAGCGCCTTCGCCGTCCTCTACCGGTTCGGGCCGTCACGGGAGCAGGCGCGCTGGCGCTGGGTCCGCCCCGGCGCGGCGTTCGCCGCGGTCGCCTGGATCGGCGGCAGCCTCGGTTTCTCCTGGTACGTCAACCACGTCGCCCACTACGACGCGACCTACGGCAGCCTGGGCGCGGCGGTCGGTTTCATGATGTGGATCTGGTTCTCGGTGATGGTCGTGCTGATCGGCGCCGAGCTGAACGCCGAGATCGAGCACCAGACGGCGCTGGATTCCACCACCGGCGCGCCGCTCCCGATGGGCGCGCGCGGGGCGGTGATGGCGGACAGCGTCGGACAGCCGTTCATGGGCGTGCGCAAGCTTTGGAGCGACCTGGAAGCGAAGCTCGGCCGGCGCTAGTTGAACTCGTCTTCCAGGGCCGAGAGGCGGGCGGCCTGGTCCTCGGCGATCAGCGGGTTGATCACGTCGTCCAGCGACTCGCCCTCCATGATCTTCGGCAAGTTGTAGAGGGTCAGGTTGATCCGGTGGTCGGTCACCCGGGCCTGCGGGAAGTTGTAGGTGCGGATCCGCTCGGAACGGTCGCCGGAGCCCACCTGGCTCTTGCGGGCGTCGGAGCGGGCGTTGTCCAGCGCCTCGCGCTGCTGGTCGTAGAGCTTGACCTTCAGGGCCTTCATCGCCCGCGCGCGGTTCTGGTGCTGCGACTTCTCGGATGAAGTCACCACGATGCCGCTGGGCAGGTG
>JBOHKZ010000414.1:0-3146 GCA_050729355.1 Phenylobacterium sp.
CGCCGGGGTCGGCCGATGGTCCCCCTCCCCCGCCTTGCAGGGGAGGCAAAAGTCAGCGCCGCCCGAACAGGCGCTCGATGTCGGCGAGCTTGAGTTCGACGTAGGTGGGGCGGCCGTGGTTGCACTGGCCGGAGTGGGGCGTGGCCTCCATCTGGCGGAGCAGGGCGTTCATTTCGGGCGCGGAGAGGCGGCGGCCGGCGCGCACCGAGCCGTGGCAGGCCATGGTCGAGCAGACCTCTTCCAGCCGTTCCTTCAGGGCCAGCGCCTGGCCGTTCTCGGCGAGGTCGTCGGCGATGTCGCGGACCAGGCCTTGGACGTCGGTCTCACCCAGCAGGGCGGGCGTCTCGCGGACCAGCACCGCGCCGGGACCGAAGGGCTCCAGCATCAGGCCGAGCGCCGCCAGTTCGTCGGCCTTGGCGGCGACCCGCTCGGCCTCGGCGGGATCGAGCTCGACCACTTCGGGCAGCAGCAGCGCCTGGCGCGTGACGCCGCCTTCCTGGGCCATCTCGCCCTTCATGCGCTCGTAGACCAGCCGCTCGTGGGCGGCGTGCTGGTCGACGATGACCACGCCGTCGCGGGTCTGGGCGACGATGTAGGTCTCATGCACCTGGGCCCGCGCCGCGCCCAGCGGGAAGTCGACGGGATCGAACACCTGGGCGGTCGGGCCCGGTTCGGCGACGCCGGGTTGGGCCTCCCATTGCGGCTCGGCGCGGGCGGAGACCTCGGTGAGGCCGGGGATCGACTGCACGGCGGCGGCCAGGCCTGACGGGCTCCAGCCGCCCTGACGCCAGGCGGAATAGCCGGCGGCGGAAGGCGGCGGCGTGTAGCCGCCAGGCCTGAAGCCGCCAAGCGCCGCAGTGGAGACGGTGGTCGAGGCGCGGTGGCCGGCGCCGGCCAGGGCGTGGCGCAGGCCGCCGACGATCAGGCCGCGCACCAGGGCCGGATCGCGGAACCGCACCTCGGCCTTGGCCGGGTGGACGTTGACGTCGACGTAGGCGGTGTCGAGCTCGACGTAGAGGGCGGCCAGCGGGTGGCGGTCGCGGGCCAGGAAGTCGGCGTAGGCGGCGCGCAGGGCGCCTTGCAGCAGGCGGTCGCGGACCGGGCGGCCGTTGACGAACAGGTACTGGTGGGCGGCGTTGCCGCGGTTGTAGGTGGGCAGGCCCGCGAAGCCTGAGAGGCGCACGCCCTCGCGCTCATGGTCGATGGCCAGGGCGTTGTCGGAAAACTCTCGGCCCATGATCTGCGACAGACGGGCGAGGCGTCCGTCCGGCCCCGCGGTCTCGGCCGGCAGGCGCAGCGTGCGGCGGCCGTCGAGGTCGAGGCTGAACGCGGTCGCCTCGTGCGCCATGGCCTGGCGCTTCAGCTCCTCGGCGATGGCCATGGCCTCCGAGCGCTCGGACTTCATGAACTTCAGGCGGGCGGGCGTGGCGTAGAAGAGGTCGCGGATCTCCACTCGGGCGCCGTGCGGCCCGGGGAACCCGGCCGGCGAGACCGCGCCCACGGCGCCGCCCTCCACCAGGATGGCGTTGGCGTCGGCCTGGCCCCTGGCGCGGCTGGTGATCGAGAGCCGGGCCACCGAGCCGATCGACGGCAGGGCCTCGCCACGGAAGCCCAGGGTGGAGATGTGCAAGAGGTCGTAGTCGCCGGCGTCGTCCGGGGCGAGCTTGGACGTGGCGTGCCGCTCCACCGCCAGCGGCAGTTCGTCGGCCGCCAAACCTTGGCCATCGTCGGCCACCAGGATGCGGGTGAGCCCACCGCCGTCGGCCTGCACCTCGACCCGCAGCGCGCCGGCGTCCAGGGCGTTTTCGACCAGTTCCTTGACCGCGCTGGCAGGCCGCTCCACCACCTCGCCGGCGGCGATGCGATTGACGGTTTCAGGCGGCAGACGGCGGATCGGCATGGCAGGGCTTTCGACGGTCACCCAATATAGGACGATTCCGGAGCGGCGGATGAGCGTACGAAAAGGTCTCGGCGGATTGGCTCTCGCGATGGCGCTCGCCGCCCCCGCGGGCGCTCAGGTCCCGATCACCCCCGCCCAGCCGGTTCCTGGCGATCCCGACGCGGTGCTGGTCGAGGAACTGGTGGTCACCGCCCGGCTGAGGGGCCCGGCCTGGTGGCGGGTCTCCGACGCCGACACCACGGTCTATGTGCTGGGCTCGCCGTCGATCGCACCGAAGCGGATGGCCTGGGACCGCAGCGTCTTCGAGCGCCGGCTGCAGGGCGCGAGCATGGTGATCGTCCCCTACCAGGATGTGCGGGTGAAGGTGTCTGGGGCGCTGGGCGCGGCCTTCAACTACATGCGCCTGCGCTCGGGGGCGCCGTTCGAGGACACCCTGGACCCCGCCACCCGCGCCCGCTTCGTCGCCGCGCGCGAGAAGCTCGGCCAGCCGGCCAAGCACTACGCCACCAAGAACCCGCTGGCCGCCGGGCTGATCCTGGCTACCGACTACCGGGACAAGACCGGCCTGACCAACTCGGACCCCACCAAGCTGATCAAGTACCTGGCGCAGGGGGCCAAGGTGCCGATCGTGCAGAAGAGCTACGACATCGGGCCGCTGATGGGCGCGGTGATCCGCACCTCGCCGGCCGCTGGCCGCGGCTGTTTCGACGAGGTGCTGCAGCAGGTGGAGGCCGGCCCCGGCGTCACCCTGGCCGCGACCAAAGCCTGGGCCGACGGCGACGTGCGCGGCGCCCTCGACAACGAGCGGACCTATGAGCGCTGCATCGCGCTGGTGCCCGGCGCCCAGGGCTTCGACACCAAGACGAAGACCGACCAGGTGGCCGCCATCGAAAAGGCGCTGAAGATTCCCGGCCACGCCATCGCCGTCGTGCCGTTGCGGCCGCTGCTCAGCCAGGGCGGCGTGCTGGACCGGCTGCGCGCCGACGGCTTCGACGTGAAGACGCCGGGCGAGGACGAGTAGCCCGCACTCACTCCGGTCCGAACACCGCGGCGACGAAGTTGGCGTAGCTGTCGAGCACCGTGGGGTCCTCCTTCACGATGCCGACCACCTGGCGCGGGATCAGTTTCAGGTGGTCCTGCATGTGCTCGGCGCCCGTGCCGCGCGAGACGCCGAACGCCCGGAAGATCGCGAAGGACTTCTGCTCGTAACCCGCCACATCGACCTTGGCCGGGCCCTGCGCGAAGG
>JBOHKZ010000415.1:0-5630 GCA_050729355.1 Phenylobacterium sp.
GCTGTCCCCCGCTCACCATCGTCGGCCGCGCCCGTCAGGCCGAGGCGCTCAGCACCATGGGCCGCCCCATCGAGGCCCGCTCCGCCGCGCTCGCGGCCTGGACGGGAGGGCCGCTCAACACCGCCGACGAGGCCCGCCTGCTCGCCCGCTTCGGCAGCCAGTTCACCCCGCTCGATCATGATCGGCGGATGGAGCAGCTGCTCTGGGACAGGGCCACGACAGCCGCCTCGCGCCAGCTCGCCTGGACGTCTGCCGCCCGCCATGCTCGAGGAGTGCATTTCGACCCGGGCCGCCACAGGGGACTCGACACGCACCAGGGTATCGGCGGCCTTTCCGCCGTTGGCGACGACGAGGTAGCCGACGCCCGTGGTCCCGACGACCGCAGGCCGGCTCCAGGCGCCGGAGACGGTCAGCGGGGTAGCCGCCTGGGCGGACGAGGCGACGGCGAGGGCGAGCGTCAGCGCGCTGATGAGCTTCATGGATCGGCCTCTAATAGACATAGCGGAGTTCAGCCTGCGCGGACCGCTGCGGGAACGGGTGGAAGACGAAGTAGTCGCGGTTGTTGAGGTTATCGATGCCGATCGCGGCGGACCAATGGCGGTCGATCTGCCAGGTCGCCCGCGCGTCGACGACGAAGTAGCCCTCGAAGCCCTGGTAGGTGTGGCCGACGATGTCGGTGTTCTCGATCGTGCCATAGGGGCGGCTCGAGTAGCGGGCGGCGGTCGAGAGGGTAAGGCGCTCGTTTGCGCGCCAGGTGGCGACGGCGGTCCAGCGCAGACGGGGGAGTTGCGGGGTGCGCTTGCCGACCGCGGCGGGGTAGGCCGCGTCCTTGCGGATCTCGGAATCGACCCAGGTGACGCTGCCGCTCAGGTCGAGGCCGCGGACGCCCAGGTCGTGCACTTCCGCGGCGGCCTCGACGCCGCGCGAGCGGACCTTATCGACGTTCTGGACGAAGGCGACGAGCGTCGTGGAGCCCGGCGTCACCGCGGCGGTCTGCGAGATCAGCGCGTCGTCGATGTCCTCGGTGAAGACCGAAAGCCGGATCCGCCCCCGGCTCCAGGCGCGTTCGGCGGAGAGCTCCGTGGAAAGCGCCTCTTCTGGATCGAGGTCGGGACTGGGCGTCTGAAGTTGGGTTCCCACGGTCACCGCCTGGTAGAGCTCGCTCACCGTCGGGAAGCGGTAGGCCTGGCCGACGGAGGCGGTGACGCGCCAGTCGGCGTCGGGCGCCCAGGCGAGCACCGCCTTGGGCGAGGTCCGGTCGGCCGAGCGCTTCGGCTGGGTGACGAAGAGCGCCGGGGCCAGGGAATAGTTGAGGCCGTCGAAGGCGCGCCAGTGCTCCTGGCGCACGCCGACGGTGAGGCCGAGTTCGGGAGTAATCCGGATGGCGTCTTCCACAAAGACGGCGTTGGTCTCGGTCTTGCCGTGGGACGAAGCGGCCAGCGCGCCGCGGGCGCCGGCGATCCAGTCGGTCGTATTGTAACGGTCGCTGCCCAGCTCGTAGCGGTCGTGGTGCGCGCCGAGGCTGAGGGCGTGGGCCGACAAGTCTCCGCCGGGCGTCCAGACCAGCTTGCCGTCGAGGGTCCGCCAGCCGGTGTCGCCGAGGTCGAGGATGGTCCCCGCGCCGCCGGCCAGGGCGCCCGGCAAGGCGGTCGAGGGCGTCCGCTGCACATCGTGGCCGTAGTCGTAGGCGGTGGCCGACGCCTCCCAATGGAGCTGCTCGCCCGCGTCGGCACGCAGCGACAGCGCCTGCATCCAGTGGCGCTCGTCGAGCTTGTACATGCCGTTGGCGAAGGCGCTGGGCGCGACATTGTAGGCGTAGCCGTCGATGTTCAGCAGGCCCGAATAGACCGTCGCGCCGCCCGCGTTGCGCAGGTAGCTCTCCACGTGGGCTTCGGTCCGGTTGCCGAAGTAGCCCGCCAGGTAAGAGGCTGTCAGGTGCGGGGTAATCTCCCACTCCAGCTTGAGCTTGGCGTTGTCCTGTTCCTGCCGTTCCAGCCCGCCGGCGCCCAGGACGACGATGGGCGCTCCGTTGCGGTTCAGGTCGGCGAAGGCGCCGGTGACCGGAGTTCCCGCGGCGCCGGGCGCGGGCGGCCGCGTCGCCGTGACGTAGTTCAGCGGCTGGCCGCGGGTTTCGAGGTGATTGCCGCTGATCCGCCAACTGAACGGTCCGCGCCGGTCCCCCAGCGAGGCGGCGGTGTCATAGGTGTTGTAGTCGTCCTTGGTGGCGTACTGCTCGAAGTGCTGCAGGCCGGCGCTGACCTTCGCCTGCGCCTCGAAGCTCTCCGGTACGCGGGTGGCGATGTTGACCACCGCCCCGATCGAGTTGCCGGCGTAGGCGGCCGAGAACGGGCCGTAGAGTACGTCGATCCGCTCGATCTCTTCCGGCGCCACCATTCCCCACCGCGGCGAGGCGGTGGAGTTGTTGTTGCCGATCAGGGCCGAGAGCAGCACCCCATCGGCATAGACCAGGCTGCGCGCGCTCGAACCGACGCCTGACGTGCGGGTGGTGATCGGCGCCTGGGTGTCGCCGATGTGGCGTCGCCGGACGAAGATCGCCGGCAGGTACTTGAGCGCATCCTCGACGGTGGTGGCGTTGACCGTGGCGGCGATCTCTTCCGATTGCAGGGTGCGAGTGGAGAGCGGCAGGTCGGTGCGGCTCTCGGCGAGCGGCTGGACGACGACGCCGGAGACGGTCGGCGCCGCGTCCTCGTCGGCGAAGGCGGGCGCGGCGCAGAACGTCGCGCCGGCGAGCAGGGCGCTGCGAAGCGCCCGGAATTGCAAGGTCATGGGTAATCCTGAACAGCAGACGATCGTCGGCGTCCTCGCGGACGCGGCGTGGCTTAGGTCTGGTTCAGGCGGTGGGAGGCCCCTGGCCGGGCGGACGGGGCGGTGCGCGGGCGCGGGGCTGGATGAGGCGCTCGGCCGGCGTGTGTTCCACCCGGGCGGCGACGTAGGTCACCGGCTGGACCGCCAGCTCCGGCGTCTGGGTGACCGCCAGCGCCGCGGCCAGGCAGTCCTGGCAGGGCATGCCCGCGAAGCCCTTGGGCGCCGAGGGCTGGCCGCTGCTCGTGTCGACGGTCGCCGTGCCGTTCTGGGTGCAGATGACCATGCGGCCGGAGGCGTCGGTGGTCGCGGCCATGGCGGCGGCCGGGACCAGCGCCTGAATCATCAGGGCGAACACGGCCACGAAGGCGGCCAGCGCCCTCCGTTCCCTGCTCATTTCCCCGCCGATACGCATCGCGGTGCTGTTTACGCCGATCCGGCGACTTCTCAAGCGCGGGGGATGCGCCATAGTGGCGGCCACCCTTTGGAGACCTGATGGAAGCCCACGTCGAGCCCGGCGCCTATAAGGACGTCGTCCTGTTTCTCGCCACCGCCGGGGTGGTCGTGCCGTTGTTCCGCCGCTGGAAGATCAGCCCGATCCTCGGGTTCCTCGGCGCAGGCGTGCTGCTCGGACCCTATGGCCTCGGCGCCCTGGCCCACGAGGTGAGCTGGCTGGGCGCCCTCACCATCGACAATCCGCAGGAGGTGGCCCAGCTCGCGGAGTTCGGGGTCGTCTTCCTGCTGTTCATGATCGGGCTGGAGCTCTCGTGGGAGCGACTGTCGCGGATGCGGCGCTACGTCTTCGGTCTCGGCACCGCCCAGGTGGCGATCGGCATGACCGTGACGGCGAGCGTGGCGCTCGCTTTCGGGCAGCCGCTGGCCGCGGCGATCGCCATCGGGGCGGCGCTCGCGCTGTCCTCGACCGCCATCGTCATGCCGATCCTCACCGAGCAGAAACGGCAGCACTCCCTGGCGGGCCGCGCGACCTTCTCGGTCCTGCTGTTCCAGGACCTGGCCGTCGCCCCGATCCTGGTGACTCTCACCCTGCTGGGCCGCCGCGGCGGCGACGCCGCCTCGACCAACCTGCTGGCCGCCTTCGCGCCGGCGGTCATCGGGGTGCTGCTGCTTCTGGGCGTCGGGCGGCTGGTCCTCCGGCCCATGCTGCGCTCGGTGGCCAAGGCGAAGAGCGAGGAGCTGTTCGTCGCCGCATGCCTGCTCGTGGTGATCGGCGCGGGCATGGTCAGCGCGCTCACCGGGCTTTCCATGGCGCTGGGGGCCTTCATCGCGGGGCTGCTGCTCGCCGAGACCGAGTTCCGGCACGAGGTCGAGGTGACCATCGAGCCCTTCAAGGGGCTGCTGCTGGGCCTGTTCTTCGTCTCGATCGGCATCGGCCTGAACGTGCCGCTGCTGCTGCAGAAGCCGGGAGAGATCCTCGGCGCCGCCGCCGGCCTCCTGGCGGTCAACGCCGCGGTGATCTTCGGCCTGGCCAGGCTCTTCGGGCTCAAGTGGCGGGCGGCCGCCGAAGCCGCCCTGCTGTTGGCGGGCGCGGGCGAGTTCGCCTTCGTGATCCTGGGCCAGGCCATGGAGCAGAAGCTGGTGGCCCGCGAAGTCGCAGAGGCGATCCTGGTGGCCGCGACGCTCTCCATGACCTGCATCCCGTTGCTGGCGGCCTTGGGGGCGAAGCTCGGTGGGCGGCGTATCGCGCCGTCGGAGCTGCCCTCGGAAACCGACGCGGCCACCGATGGGGCGGCCGCGGAGGCCGATCCCCGGGTGATCATCTGCGGCTACGGACGGGTCGGGAAGCTGGTCGGCGAAATGCTGGGGCGCCACGATATCCCGTGGGTCGCGGTCGAGAAGGATCCTCGGCTGGTGGAGTCCGCACGGCGGGCCGGGGAGGCCATCTTCTTCGGCGATGCGTCGCGTTCGGAGTTCCTGCTGCGCTCCGGCCTGGGCGACGCCCCGGCCCTGGTGGTGACCATGGACGACCCTGACGGAGCGGAGGCGATTGTGGCGACGGCGCGGCAGCTGCGCGCTGACCTGACCATTGTCGCCCGGGCCCGGGACGCGCGCCACGCGCACCGGTTGTATGATCTGGGCGCGACGGATGCGGTGCCGGAAACCGTGGAAGCCAGCCTGCAACTTTCGGAAGCGCTGCTCGTGGAGATCGGCGTGCCGATGGGTCTGGTCATCGCGTCGATCCACGAACGGCGTGACGAGTTCCGTAAGGCATTGAATCGCCCCGAAGCTCTCGGCGGCAGGACCCGTGCACGGCGAGCGAATCGCGAGGTCTGAACGGCGCCCGAATCGGGGCCAAAAAAAAGCGCTCCGCCCTCCTCATTTCTCGGAACCAACCCGCAATGTCGGCGTTCCGACCTTGCCGAGTACAGGCGGGCCTTGAGCCCAGGGGGGTTGGATGTCGCCGGATGATTCTGACGTTGAGCGCCTGCAGGTCGCGCTCGTCAGTCATGCGCGCGCCATGCCGCACTGCGGCAATGATGCAAATTTACAAGTTATTCCAAGAACTTCGGTGGAGTGTCACGTTCCTAACAGAGAATGTGTTCAATCCACGGTAAGGACTCGGATGGCAATGGACGGACTGATGCAAGGGTCAGGAGCATCAGTCCGTGACCAAGGGAGGTCTACGTCGCCCAGCGACGTTGATCACCGAGGGGATAGTCGTATAGCGTCCTGGCTTAGCTTCGCGTGGCAGGGGAATTTGCGTCCCGAGTGTGGCTTCGGTGACACTTACGCAATCAACCGGCCTTGATATAAGGCGTGTTGGGTCAATAGGCCGCAGCACTGAGGGC
>JBOHKZ010000416.1:0-1824 GCA_050729355.1 Phenylobacterium sp.
ATGAAATCCAAGCTGATGCTGGGGGCCATGCTCGCCCTGACGCTGTCGACCGGGGCGGCCTACGCCAAGCCGACGCCCGCCATGGAAGCCGCCGTCGCCGACAAGGGCCGTCCGGAAGCCGACACCAAGCGCGACGCCGACCGCAAGCCCGCGGAAATGCTCGACTTTGCCGGCATCAAGCCCGGCATGGTGGTCGGCGATTTCCTGCCGGGCGGCGGCTATTTCACCCGCATCTTCGCCAAGGCCGTAGGCCCCAAGGGCAAGGTCCTGGCGATCACCAACCCGCCGCCGGCCAACGCCACGACCCCGCCGCCGATCATCGCGATCGCGGCTGACCCGCAGTACGGCAACATCACCCTCGTCTCGACCGGCATCGGCTCGTTCAAGTTGCCGGAGAAGGTGGACGTGATGTGGACGTCGCAGAACTACCACGACCTCTACCTGACCCGCTTCAACCTCGACGTGCCTGCGGTGACGAAGGAGATCTATGACGCCATCAAGCCGGGCGGCGTGTTCATCGTCCTCGACCACCGGGCCGCCGACGGCGCGCCGGTCAAGGAGACCGCCAACACCCTGCACCGCATCGACCCCGCCTCGGTCCGCAAGACCGTCGAGGCCGCGGGCTTCAAGTATGAAGGCGAGAGCAAGGTGCTGGCCAACCCGGCCGACGACCACACCAAGGGCGTCTTCGATCCGGCGCTGCGCGGTCACACCGACCAGTTCATCTACAAGTTTCGCAAGCCCAAGTAAGCGTTTCAAGTTCAAGGAGTTCTCATGACCCGCATCGCCTTTATCGGCCTGGGCAACATGGGCGGCGGCATGGCCGCCAACCAGGCCCAGGCGGGTCATGAGGTCGCCGCGTTCGATCTGGCGGCGGCGGCGATCGAAAAGGCCGTCGCCGCCGGTTGCCAGGCAGCGGGCTCGGTGGCCGCGGCGGTGAAGGACGCCGACGCGGTGATCACCATGCTGCCGGCCGGTCAGCACGTCCGTTCCGTCTACGCCGAGCAGATCCTGCCGAACGCCAGGCCCGGAACGCTGCTGATCGATTGCTCGACCATCGACGTCGAGAGCGCCCGGGCCGTTGCCAAACAGGCGACCGAAGCCGGTTTCCGGTTCGCCGATGCGCCGGTCTCCGGCGGGACAGCGGCGGCCGAGGCGGGGACGCTGGCCTTCATGGTCGGATGCGCCGCCGAGGATTTCCCGGCGGTCGAGGCCGTGATCGGACCCATGTCGCGGGTGACGATCCACGCCGGCGACCACGGGGCGGGCCAGGCGGCCAAGATCTGCAACAACATGGTGCTGGGCGCCACGATGATCGCCACCTGCGAGGCGTTCGCGCTGGCCGAGAAGCTGGGCCTCGATCCGGAGCGATTCTTCGAGATCGCGTCCAAGTCCTCTGGCCAGAGCTGGAGCCTGACCAGCTACTGTCCCTGGCCAGGACCGGTGCCCACGGCGCCGTCGAATCGCAACTACGAGGGCGGATTCGCCACGGCGATGATGCTGAAGGACCTGAAACTGGCGCAGGAAGCCGCCGCCAAGGCCGGCGCCGCGACGCCGCTGGGCGCGCAGGCGGAGGGGCTCTATGCTCTGTTCGACCGGCTGGGCGGCGGCAGCAAGGATTTCTCCGCCATTCTCGAGCTTTTCCGGGGGAAAGCGCCCTGAACGTTACCGGCGATCACGAAAAAGGTGTGAAGAGCCAAGACAGCACACGGTTCGTGACCTTTGGTCTTATGGACAACACCCACTTGCGGTGCGAAAAGCTCGGGCAAATCTAGGGGACCGGTCGCCCGCGCAAGATCGTCGAACGCGGAAACCGGGGATAGA
>JBOHKZ010000417.1:0-4493 GCA_050729355.1 Phenylobacterium sp.
GGCGACAAGCGCGCGGCGTTGAAGCCGGCCATGCGCTTCGAGGTCGCCTTCGAGATCAGCTTCCCGTCCGCCGCGATCGGCCGCCAGTACGTCGACCTGCCGATGGACGAGCACGCGTTCCGCCGCGAACTGGCCGACTGCCGCACCTTCGGCTTCCTGCATGAGGTCGAGGCCCTGCGCGCCATGGGCCTTGCGCGCGGCGGCACCATGGAAAACTGCGTGGTGATCGAAGGCGACCGGGTGCTGAACCCGGAGGGCCTGCGCCGCCCCGACGAGTTCGTCCGCCACAAAGCGCTCGACGCCATCGGCGACCTCTATGTCCTGGGCGCGCCGATCATCGGCCGCTTCGAGGCCGAACTGGCCGGCCACGGCGTCAACAACCAACTGGTCCGCGCTCTGCTGGCCCGCCCGGACGCGTGGCGCGCCCGCACCTTCGCCGACGAGATGGCCATCGCCGTCTGACGTCGACGCGTTCGGCCGCCGCCGATACGCTCGCGCCATGTCCATCGCCGACCGCCTCCGCATCCGCGACGTCCAGCTGTTGTCCGACAGCTGGTACGTCCTGAAGAAGACGACCTTCGACTGGCGACGCGCTGACGGCGTCTGGCAGACCCAGACCCGCGAGACCTACGACCGTGGGAACGGCGCGACCCTGCTGCCCTACGACCTGGCCCGCCGCACGGTCCTCCTGACCCGCCAGTTCCGCTATCCGGCCTATGTGAACGGCTACGACGGCCTGCTGATCGAGGCGGCCGCCGGCCTGCTGGACGACGCCAGTCCCGAGGACCGCATCCGCGCCGAGGTCGAGGAGGAGGTCGGCTATCGGCTGCGCGAGGTCCGCAAGGTCTTCGAGTGCTTCATGAGCCCGGGCTCGGTGACCGAGAAACTGCATTTCTTCGTGGCCGAGTACGACGCCTCGATGCGGGTCGGCGCAGGCGGCGGCGTGGCGGAGGAGGGTGAGGAGATCGAGGTCCTGGAGTCGACCATCGACGAGGCGCTGGCGATGGTCGCGTCCGGCGCCATCGTTGACGCGAAGACCATCATGCTCCTGCAGTACGCGGCCCTGCACATCTTTGCTTGAAGTGGAATTTGTTGCGAACCATTCGCAACAGTGATCCAGTGCCGGTCGGAGGATCCGCCAATGACCGCCGAAACCATGCAAGAACAGCTCGACCGGCTCTACAAGCCGCCGCACCCGGTGGCGGTGGCCAAGTGCCTGGACCGGATCGACCCCCACGGCCGCCGGTTCATCGAGCTGTCGCCGTTCTTCGTGATTGGCTCAGTCAGCGACGCCGGCGTCGATGTTTCGCCGCGCGGCGGCGGGCCAGGATTCGTGCGGGTTTCCGAAGACGGCCTCAGCCTCTCCATACCCGACCGGCCTGGCAACAACCGGCTGGATACGCTGAAGAACATCGCCCAGGGCTCGGGCGAGGCCGGGCTGATGTTCATGATCCCGGGCGTCGACGACATCTATCGCGTCAACGGCGTGGCCCGGCTGGAGGTGGATGACGTGCTGGCCGCCACCTTCGAGGAGTTCGGCAAGGTCCCGAAGGCGATCCTCAAGGTCGCGGTGCGCGAGGCCTTCCTGCACTGCCCGAAGGCCCTGATGCGCGCCGACCTCTGGGGAGAATCGCATCGCATCGAGCGCAGCAGCCTGCCGACCCTGACGGAAATGGTCAGCGACCAGCTGAGCCTGAAGTTGCCGGTGAAGTCGCAGGCCGAAGAGGTGGAGAGGCTTCGCCAGACCCTCTAATGTTGCCGCGACCTGCGGCTCAAGGTCCATCAACGGCCCCGTTCCGTTTGCGCACCCTGTTCTGTGGTGTAGAAGCGATTTCTCGCGTGGGGGCGCGCGCTGGTGCTTTGAGGTGAAGGTGTCCTTTCTACGCAATTCGCGGGCTCGCCCGGTGCTCGTCGCGGGCTTCTGCGCTTTGGCCCTTGCGGCCTGTGCGTCCAACAAGAAGAAGCCCCGGCTGGCCTATGAAGAGCGCCCGGTGGAGCTGCTCTACGCCACCGGCGCGGACCGGCTGGACCGCCACCTCTGGGCCCAGGCCGTCGACTACTTCCAGGAAGTGGAGCGCCAGCACCCCTATTCGGAGTGGTCGCGCCGCGCGATCCTCATGCAGGCCTACGCCCACTACGAGGCGAACAACTATCCGGAGGCCGTCGGCGACGCCGACCGGTTCATCTCGCTCTATCCCGGCAATCAGGCGGCGGCCTACGCCCACTACCTGAAGGCCATCTGCTACTTCGAACAGATCGTCGACGTCGGCCGCGACCAGGCCGCCACCGGCCAGGCGCTGGACAACCTGCGCGAGGTCACCCAGCGCTACCCGCGCACCGAATACGCCGCCGACGCCCGCGTGAAGATCGACATGGTCAACGACCAGCTGGCCGGCAAGGAAATGACCATCGGCCGCTACTACCTGCGTCAGGGCGACACCCTGGCTGCCGTCGGCCGCTTCAAGACCGTGGTCGAACGCTACCAGACCACCAGCCACACCCCGGAAGCCCTCTATCGTCTGGTCGAGTCCTACCTGACGCTCGGCCTGCTGGACGAGGCCCGCAAGAACGGCGCGGTGCTGGGCTACAACTACCCCGGCGACGGCTGGTACGTGGACGCCTACAAGCTCCTGACCTCCAAGGGCCTGCGCCCCGCGGTCGAGCCCTCGGGCAACGGTTCGAAGGGCTTCTTCCACATCCCCTTCACCAAGGACAAATCCACGACGGTGAAGCCGCCGGCGGCCGGGTTGTCGCCCGCCCAGCAGATGGCGCCGAAGAAGGACAGTACGTCCACCACCGAGCCGGCGCCGGCCACCGAACCCACCGCCACGGTGACCACGGACACCAAGGATCCCTCGGCCACGCCGAAGAAGCGCGGCTGGTTCCACATTCCCTTCACCAAGGGCTAAGTCGGCTACGGGGCCGTCGCGGCGGCCGCCACGGCTCGCAGCAGACCGCTCAGAGCGGCGACGACCGGCGCGACCTCGGCGCCCAGCCCGTGGCGTTCCGCGAGCCAGGCCGGATCGTTGCACGAGAGCCAGGTCCCGCCCGCCGCGTCCTGCCAGACCAGGATCTTCAGCGGCAGGTCGATGCCGATCGTCTGAGCGGCCTGCATCAGCGGCGTGCCGCCTTTCCCCGAGCCGAAGATCAGCAGGACGGTCGGCCGCAGCTCGAGCCCGGCCTCCGCCGCCTCCGCCGCGTGGTCGACCCGGGCGAAGACCTTCAGGCCCCGGGCGGCGATCTCGGCCGCCAGCCGGTCCAGCGTCACCTCAGGGGAATGGGGACTTGAGAGCGTGATCAGTCCGTTTGCGGCCATCGGCGGTCCTCCTGACGGGGGCTGACTTCGAGCGATCCAGGCTCATGTGGCGGCGATCGTGGCCGGGGCCTAGGTCCGCGGCCGCCAGCTCCCTAAATTCAACCTGCGGCGGGATGGCCATTAACAGGGAACCGCAGATGATTGATCGCAGGACACTCGGCATTGGGATTGCGGCGACGGCCGCCATGGCTGGTGCGGCCAGGGCGGCGGCCCCGCCGCGCGCCCGCAACGTGGTGCTGGTTCACGGCGCCTATGCGGACGGCTCGTGCTGGTCGGAGGTGATCCCACGGCTCCAACAGGCGGGGCTCAATGTGGCCGCCGTCCAGAACCCGCTGCAATCGCTGGCCGAGGACTGCGCCTTTACCCGGCGCACGCTGGCGCTGCAGGACGGTCCCACGGTGCTCGTCGCGCATTCCTATGGCGGCGAGGTGATCACCGAGACCGGCGTGGACCCGAAAGTCTCCGCGCTCGTCTACTGCTCCGCCCGCGCCCCGGACGCCAACGAGGACTACACGGCGCTCGCCAAGACCTACCCGACGCCGCCGGCCAGCGCGGGGGTCGTCCACAGCGGCGGCTATGCGCAGCTCGGAGAGGAGGCGTTCCTGCGGGACTTCGCGGGCGGGGTCGATCCTGCCAAGGCCCGCATGCTCTTCGCGGTGCAGGGGCGCATCTCCGACACGCTCTTCGACGGCAAGGTGACCCAGGCGGCCTGGCGCTCGAAGCCCAGCTTCTACCAGGTCTCGACGGAGGACCGGACGATCAACCCGGACCTCGAGCGCTTCATGGCCAAGCGCATGAAGGCCAAGACCATCGAGCTCCCGGCCAGCCACCTGGGGATCATCACCCACGCCCGGGAGATCGCCGCGTTGATCCTGGAGGCGGCGGCAGCTGGGGGATGAGAACAAAAAGTGATCAACTGTGGCCTGGAAGCCCTATCTAAAGGGCCCGACTCCAGGTGATCTTCTCCACATGCTGATCGGATTGTGGATCCGCGACGTCGTGCTGATCGAAGCCCTGGACCTGTCCATCGGGCCAGGCCTGACCGCGCTTACCGGCGAGACCGGGGCGGGCAAGTCGATCATCCTTGATGCCCTGGGCCTGGCCACCGGAGCCCGGGCCGAGTCCGGCCTGGTGCGGCGCGGCGCGCAACAGGCGATGGCCTCGGCGGTGTTCGCCC
>JBOHKZ010000418.1:0-8935 GCA_050729355.1 Phenylobacterium sp.
CCCGACAACAGGTCGTACTTGGGCGTTAACGTGCCGGCTGCACGTTCATTCGGTCGGACCCCCCAATCCAAATGTGTCAGTTCATTGACCTTGCCGAATGTAAGCACGGTGCTTCCCGGACGCCAGTTATTCGCGAATTCGTCAACCATAGCCATGGCGTAAAGGGCTGCAGGGGGGATCCGCACAAGGCGTGGGCGGCGGTTAAAGGCCTGGGCGGCGGTCTGCATGATCTCGCGCCAGTCATAGCCCTCAGGCCGTCCATCGCTCATTGCGACCGTCGCGGGCAAGGGTGATTCGGCGAACGCGACGATCTGGCGCGCCGCGTCTTCCACGTGAATCAGCGCCATTCGGGCCGCCGGATCGAGCACCGGGAGGAACGGTCCGGACGCCGCCAGCCTGAAGAGTCGCAGGGTTTCGCGGTCGCCCGGACCATAGACGGCGGGTGGCCGAATGACCGTCAATCGGTCCCCAAGCAGCCCGCGGGCGACCTCTTCGCCGCCCCTTTTGCTGGCTCCGTAGGGCGAAAGTTGCGGTTCGCGGGCCGCCAGGCTGGAAATCTGCAGCAGGCGGGCCGAGGTCGGCATCGTGGCCGCAGCGACGTTGCGGCTGCCTTCGATGTTCACCCGATCGAGATCGCGCTTCTTGCCGCCGATCTGGCCCGCGACGTGGACGACGACGTCCGCGCCGTCGCAGAGTTGGAGGAGCGCGGCCTCATCGGCGAGGTCGCCGCGGATCACCTGCGGCGTCAGACCGGTCCAGAAGACGCTTTTGGGATCACGCCTGGCCAGGATGCGGACGGCGAAGCCGGCGTCGGCCAGCGCCCGCACCACATGCTGCCCAAGGAATCCCGTGGCCCCGGTGACGGCGGCCAAGCCCCGCGGGGGGCTCACGCCCGGGCGGGCTCCAGCTCATAGGCGCCGGCCAGATAGGCGGCGCGGGCCTTGGAGCGGCTGAGCTTGCCCGAAGAGGTCTGTGGCAGGGCGTGCGCGCCCACCAACCGCACCAGCGCCTCGACGCTGTGACGTTGCCGCAGCACCGCCTCGACTTCAGTGCGCAGAGCCTCGCGCACCACGGGGTCGCTGGAGCGGGTCTGGACTAGCACGACTACCTGTTCGTCTTCCTCGCCGGGCACCGAGAAGGCCGCCACGTCGCCGCTGCGCACCGCCGCAAGCTCGGCCTCGCAGGTCCATTCCAGGTCCTGCGGCCAGATGTTGCGGCCGTTCACGATCATCAGGTCCTTGCTGCGGCCGGTCAGCACGATCTCGCCGCCGTCCAGGAAGCCGATGTCGCCGGTGTCGAGCCAGCCGTCCGCGGAAAGCACCCGCTCGGTCTCTTCGGGCTGGCGGAAATAGCCCTTCATCAGGCTGGGGCCGCTGGCGAAGATGCGTCCGACGCCGCGTTCGGGCAGCACGGCGCCGTCTTCCCCGCGCACTTCCAGCTTGTGCTCGGGCAGCGCCGGGCCACAGCGGGCGAAGTCGCGGGCCCGCTCGGCGTTGGCGGCGGGAACCGCCAGGTTCTCGCGCTCCAGGCGGCTGATATCGAGGCTCTCGACGCCAAGCCCCTGGCCCAGCGGGGCCATGGTCAGGGCGAGCGTCGCCTCCGCCATGCCGTAGCTCGCCACGAACGCCTTGTCCGAGAAGCCCGCGGGGGCGAAGCGAGCGGCGAACTCGGTCAACGGTCCGGTGCGGATCATGTCGCCGCCAAGGCCCGCGATCCGCCAGCCGGAGAGGCTCAGGCCTTCGACACCGGCGGCCTCGGCGCGCCGGGCGCAGAGCTCGAAGCCGAAGGTTGGGCTGTAGGAGATGGTCGCGCCATTGCGCCCGATCAGGTCCAGCCAGAGCAGCGGCCGGCGGACGAAGGCGCCCGTGGGCAGCAGGTCCACGGTCATCTGACAGCACAACGGGCTCAGCACGAAGCCCACCAGGCCCATGTCGTGGAACAGCGGCAGCCACGAGATCGCCCGGTCGGCCGGCTTCACCTGCAGCCCGTGGCGGATGATCGCCTGGGCGTTGGCCATCAGCGCGCGGTGCGTCACCAGCACGCCGGTCGGGAAGCGGGTGCTGCCCGAGGAGAATTGCAGATAGCAGGGGTCGTCTTCGCCGATCGTGGGCAGGGTCGCGCCGGCCGGTTCCGGCAGGTCGGCCACGCTGCCGATAAAGCGCAGCCCGGCGGGAGGCGTCTCGGCGAACCAGGCCGCGATCGTCGCCGGGCCCAGGAGCGCCGCGGCGTCCGCCGACTGCAGCATCCGCCCGACCTGCGCGATATAGGGCTCACGGCCGCCGAGCGGGGCCGGCAGGGGCAGGGTGGCGGGCGTCAGGCCGGCGTACTGGCAGGCGAAGAAGCCGCGGATGAAGTCGCCGTCGGTTTCAGCCACCAGGCCGACGCGTTCGCCGGGCGCCAGGCCGGTCGCCAGCAGGCGCTCAGCCAGCACGAGGGCCTCCTCGCGCAGGCGTGCATAGGAGAGCGCTTCGGCCACCTCGCCGCGTAGGGAATGCAGAGTCACGCCGGTCTCGCCGCCCGCGGCGAAGTCCAGGGCCTCGGTCAGGGTGGCGAAATCGGCGAGCCGGATGGCGCGGTCGGCTGCGGTCGGAAGTATCATCACTCGCCGCCCTTCGCCCGAAGGGGGGGCTCGGCGCAAGCCATTTCCTGCAAGGCGGCAGGCGATACAGCCCCAGATTGCCGTCGCAGCATGAACAACATGCCTGCGGCGAGCGCCGCCATCGCGGCCACCAGCGCCGCCCCGGCGCCGGTGATCCCGAAACGGCTAATCATGAACGGCAGGACCGCCAGCAGGCTCCCGGCGACCACCAGCCGAACCTTGAGGGAGTCGCCCGGACGCCCCAGTGTCACCAGCATCGGATCGAGCGGCAGGGCCCAGATGCCGATCACCGCGGCCGCCACCTGCCAGACCATGATTGCGGCGGCCGGCGCGAACGCCGGGCCCATCACCAGGGTCAGCACCGGCTTGCCGATCAGCACCGTGATCAGCAGCAGCGCCGTGCCGACGCCGCCGCCCACCACGCCGACCTGCAGCGCCAGCCGGCGCATGGCGTGCTCGCCATGGCTGACGTGCAGGCGGGCGAGTTCGGGATAGAGTGCCGGGATCAACAGCCGCGCAGGCTTGGCCAGCGCGTCGGCGACCTGCCGCCCGATCCGCCACAGCGCCGCCGGGGCCGGGCCAGCCAGGGCGCCGACGACGATGGTGATGGCGTGGGTGAAGGCCACGTCGAGGCTGGAATTGAAGTTTGTGGCCCAGGCGAAGCGCCAGGCGCCCGGCATGCCGGCGGTCAGCGGGGTCCCGAACCAGCGGAAGCCGGCGAGGAGGTCGCGCCGGCGCATCTCCAGGATCGCCGAGCCGGCCAGGTAAGCGAACGCGACCACCGTGCCGGACGCCCAGACGACCAGGAAGCTGCTCAGGGTGGCGGCGCCCAGCAGGAACGCCAGCCCGCTGCCGGCCAGCCGCACCAACGAGCTGATCGGCGCCTGGGCTGCGATCAGGTCGAAGCGGTCGAACAGGCGCAGGAGGCCGATGGGCGTGGCCGAGGCCATCACCATGATCGTCAGGCAGTAGAGGGCGGCCTTGGGGCTATCGGCCGGGGTCCAGCCCAGCCGGTCGCCGAACAGCGTGGCGGCGGTCACCGCGACTGCCACGCCCACCAGGCTCGAGGCCACGTCGAGGAAGAGGGTGAAGCGCACGACCTGCTGCAGCTTGCCCCGTTCGCCGGCCGCCAGCGGGCCCGAGCCGTAGTGCAGGACCGTCTGCCAGGAGTTGAACTTGACCACTTCTCCGACCAGCTGCGCGAAGGCGTTGATCAGGATCAGCACGCCGACCTCGCGCACGCCCAGCAGGCGCGCCGCTATGGCCATGTAGCCGAGGCTGATCACCGCATTGGCCGCGCGGCCACCCAACAGCACGCCGGCGTTCTGGAGGACGCGGTGCAGCAGGGGGCGTTCTGGGCTGGCCACGGCGGTCATCGCGCGCAGTCTTCCGCCTCGTGGGCCCGCTTGTCGACCGTCGGATGCAATGGCTCAGCGGCCTTTGAGCTGGGTGCGGACCCCGCCCTTGAACACCATGCGGTCGCCCTTGTCGGAGACCGAATAGCTCCCCGATTGCACGGCGCCGGTCGGTCCCTGGCCCTGGACGCCGCCGCCGATCACCTTGCCGGTGTTGGTGTCGATGACGGCGTTGTTGGCCACGAAGTGGAAGCCGCCGGCCTCCTCGACCCTGACGTCGCCTTCCAGGCTGAGCGACTGGTCGTCCTCTCGGTAGACGCCGCGGTCGGAGACGGTGTGCGTGCTGTCCTCGCCCGGCCGATTGACGGTGACGGTCGGCTTGTCGAGCAGGATGCGGGCGTTGTCTTTCGTATCGCGCACGCCCGACTGTGCGGTGAGCAGGTAGCTGCTGCCGTCACGGCCTGAGCCGGTGAATTGCGGATGGACCATTCGCACGGTGGTTTCGGAGGTCGCCGGCGCCGTCGCCGCGCTGGCCTGCAGGCTGCGCCACGCCACCTGGCCCACGACGCTCACCAACGCCATGATCGCCACAACCGGCAAAGTGCGGCGCAGGAACTTCACCCAGACGAGCCTGCGTCGGCGGCGTTCGGTCGGGGCGGTCAGGGTGGCGTCCGTGCTCAAGTCGATCGTCCAGCGGCCCCGCGAGAGCCTAAGCCGCGCAGCACATAGCTGCGATCGCGCGCAGCGTCTCGCAAGACCTTGCCGAAAATGGGTCTAGAAGGCGCTCTTGATCACGCCGCCGTCGACCCGCAGCGCCGAGCCCGTCGTGGCCGAGGCGAGGGGGCTCGCCACATAGGCGACCAGGGAGGCGACCTCCTCAGGCGAGGCGAAGCGCTTGATCAGCGAGGTGGGCCGCGCGTTCTCGAAGAAGTCCTTCTCGGCCGCCTCGAAGGATTGATCCTTGCCCGACAAGGCCTCCACGAACTCCACCACGCCGCGCGATCGCGTGGGTCCGGGCAGGATGCTGTTGACGGTGATGCCTGTCCCGGCGACCGCCTCCGCCAGGCCCCGCGCCACGGCGATCTGCGCGGTCTTGGTCATGCCGTAGTGGATCATTTCCACAGGGATCTGCACCCCGCTCTCGCTCGAGATGAAGATGATCCGGCCCCAGTCGGCCGCCCGCATGGCCGGCAGATAAAGGCGCGATAGCCGCACCCCGCTCAGCACGTTGGCTTCGAAGAAGCGCACCCAGTCGGCGTCCGAGATCGTCTCGAAGGGCTTGGGCTCGAAAATCCCGAGGTTGTTGACCAGGATCTCGACGCCCGGGAACCGGGCTGCGACCGCTTCCGCCTCCGCCGCGGCGGTGAGGTCTCCGGCGAACCCCTGTACGTCGGCGCCGGTCTCCGAGCGCAGGCGATCGACGACCGCGTCGACCGAGGCCTGTGCACGTCCGTTGACGACGACCCGGGCCCCTTCCCGGGCCAGGGCTTCCGCGATCGCCAGGCCGATCCCGGCCGTGCTGCCGCTGATCAGGGCCAGCTTGTCGTTGAGCTTGAGGTCCATACTTCATCTCCACTCGGCCGGCCAAACGGCGGGTGCAGCGGAGATAGGGACGGGCGCCGGCGCGCGCACCGGCCTCTTAGGGTTCCTCCGGGGGCTAGTCCGGGGCGGGAGCCGCCAGGTACTCGGCGTCGGTGACCTTCTCCATCCACTCCGCCGTCTTGCCGTTCAGGGCCTCCTGGACGGCGATGTGGGTCATGGCCGTGACGGGCGTGGCCGTGCCAGTGCTCGTGGACGCGCTGCGCTATCGGGCCTAGCGGCCATCGCCACGTCTGCGTGTCTGCGGTTAAGCCCCAACGGGTTTGCCAAAGCACCTTTAAGGGATTCACCCGGTATGCCGGCCGACCCGAGAGGGTGACAACTCAACCTCCATTGGGACAGGAGGTTGGGACATGACCTGGCTGAAGAACCGTTCGGTAAATGTTGGGCTCGCCTCGGCGCTGATCCTGACTGGATTGAGCCTCAGCGGCTGCGCCACCGAAAAGTACGTGGACGAACACGTCGCCGTACTGAACACCCGCATCGATTCGGTGGACGCCAAGGCGCAGGACGCGATCCAGCGCGCCGACGCCGCCAATAGCGCGGCCCAGGCTGCGGCAGCCGCCGCCCAAGCCGCCGCAGCTGACGCCCGAACCGCCAACCAGCGGCTCGATCAGCTGTCGCCGCGCGTCGACACGCTTGAGCAGCAACGCGTGGCCAAAACGCCCCGCCACTGACCTTCAGTCGGAATTTGGAGGGCCGGGCGGAACTTTGCCGACCGGCCTCCGCTTCCCCGTTCAGGTGGGGCCGCAGGTTGGCCTGCGGTTCATGGAGTGGGCTATGCGTGATCCTTTGAGGAAGGCATTCATCGCTTGGGTGCTCTGCCTCGGGGTGGTCGGCGTGGTTTCACTGTCGGCGGCGGGCGCTCAGGCGCAGGAACCGGCTGCCGACGCCCCCATGCCGTCGCACGATCTGGCTGATGATACGCCGCAACGCACTGCCGACCCGAACGACGATGTGGCGCAACCCGTGTCGGAGCCGGAGCAGACCGGCGACGTGTCCCTGCGGACGGCGAACCGGACCGGCGGCCCCGCGGACCTGGAAGCGGACCAGGCGGCCGAGGTCGCTGAACCGGCGGCCGACGGGGCCGACGACGCCGCCCAGACGGTGTCCGAGGCCGCGGTGCACTTCGAAGACTGGGTGATCGCCTCCGGCGACAACGGCGGCCTGCCGTTCGTGATCATCGACAAGGTCCAGGCCGAAGTCTGGGTCTTCGACGCTGCTGGCCAACTGCAAGGCGCCGCGCCGGCCCTGCTGGGCTTCGCTCACGGCGATGACTCCGTGCCCGGCATCGGCGACCGCAAACTGTCCACCATCCGCCCGTCGGAGCGCACGACGCCGGCCGGCCGCTTCATCGCCGGCTTCGGGCGGACCGCTGGCGAGGAAAACGTCCTGTGGGTGGACTATGAGAATGCGGTTTCGCTGCATCCCGTGGTCACCGCCAGTCCTAAGGAGCGGCGGCTTCAGCGCCTGAAGTCGGCCACGCCGGTGGACAATCGCATCACCTTCGGCTGCATCAATGTCCCGGCCGCCTTCTACAAGAAGGTGGTGCGCCCGGCCTTCAAGGGCACGACCGGGGTCGTCTACGTGCTCCCGGAGACGAAGTCCCTGGATGACGTCTTCCCGGCCTTCCGCTCGCAGCAGCACGCCGAACTCGCCGCGCCCGCGACTTCGGCAACAGAGGTCGAAAGTTCGACCCGAAACGATCCCAACTGAATGGGATTGGGTCGCAGGCCCCTGATCGGCAATTGAAATTCGCGACGCGACGCGCCAACTGGGAAGGCGTCCATAACGTCCATGACGGTCTCCAAGTCGCGTGCGCACTCGAGTGAAGATTCAGCCGTACGAAGGCGGCCCGCGCCGTTCGCTCGGGCCGATGGCCGCGGCGATGGCCACGGCCGCAGTGATGCTGGCCGCCCCAGCCACGGCGCTGGCCCAGTCGGCAACCTCCGCCTCGACCGCCCCCGCCGCGGCCGCCGCTGTCACTCCGGTTTCCCCGACGACCGTCTCGCCCGCCATCGTCCACCCTCGGGCCGACGACGAGACCCCGTACGACCCCTGGCGGAGGGTGAACCGGCCGATCTTCACGTTCAGCATGCATGTCGACCGGGGCATCATCTCCCCCATCGCGCATGCCTACAGGCGCATCCTGCCCGCGGTGATCCGCATGCGCGTCAGGTCGGCGCTCGATAACCTCGGCGAACCGGGGACGATGCTTAACGACCTGGCCCAGGGCCATCCGAGCCGCGCCGCCGTGACGACGGCGCGGTTCGCCATAAACTCCACGGTCGGGCTGCTGGGAATGTTCGACGTCGCCGCGAAGATGGACCTGCCCTATCACGAGTCCGATTTTGGCCAGACGCTGGGCCGTTACGGCGCCCAGCCCGGCCCCTATCTCTACATCCCGATCGTCGGCCCCTCGAACTTCAGGGATGGCCTTGGCCGGATCGTCGACGCCTTCACCGACCCGGTTTCGCTGGTGACGGGAGGCTGGACCACGACCCTGGGCGCGACCCGGTTCGCCGCCACCACCGTCGACGTCCGGGTGGGAGCCGACAGCGCCTTCCGCGCGTTGGAGGATGCGACGGATCCCTATGCGACCGCGCGCTCGGCCTACACCCAGCGCCGGGCGGCGTTCGTGCGTGAAGCGACGGGCGAACTCGACGTGTTGCCCGAGTTCGAACCCGAGGCGACAGTGGCGGCCTCGACAACCGGCGTCGTGCCGGCTGCGACCCTGGAGGCGGAGCCTTTGCCGGACTTTGACGCCGAACCGGCCGCGCCCTCGCCAGGGCCTTCGCCCGCCCCCAATTGAAGAGCCGCCTTCCTTCAGGACCCCAGATGCAAAGCCCACCTCGAAGACGCGCCCTTCTGATCGCCTTGATGCTCTACGGGGCGCTCGCAGCCGCCCCGTCGGCATGGGCGCAGGCCGCCGGCCGCGAGCCCCAGGCCGAGCAGTTCGTGCAGACGTCCGCGCAGCGCGTCGTCGCCGTCCTCGCCGACCGCGGCATGAGCATCCCCCAGAAGAAGGCCGCCTTCCACCAGGCGATCAACGAGCTGGCGGACGTGCCGAAGGTCACCAATTTCGTGCTCGGGAAATATGCGCGCACCATCACGCCGGCCCAGCGCGCGCAGTTCGCGACCGCGTTCCGGACCTATGCTGAGGGCGTCTATGAAAACCGTATCAGCGACTATCGCGGCGAAAAGCTCACGGTGACCGGGTCGGTCGTCCGCAAGCCAGGCGACGTGGTGGTGAACACGACCATCTCCGGCGGGCAGCTCGACCGCCCGGTCGCGGTCTCCTGGCGCGTGCAGGGCGCCGCAGGGGCGTGGAAGGTCGTCGACATCCAGTTCAAGGGCGTATGGCTGGCCATCACCCAGCAGC
>JBOHKZ010000419.1:0-7227 GCA_050729355.1 Phenylobacterium sp.
ATCGACGATAACGCGGCCAAGGCCGGCCGCCTGCCGGCGATCGCCAATCCGATGATCAACGGCAGCTCCGGCCTGACCGGGGTTTGGGCCGAGGAAAACACCCGGGCCTCCATCTTCGCGGCCCTGAAGCGCAAGGAGACCTTCGCCACCTCCGGGCCGCGCCTGCGGGTGCGTTTCTTCGGCGGCTGGAACTTCACGCCGGCCATGCTGAAGACCGCCGACTGGGCCCGGCAGGCCTATCGCACCGGCGCGCCGATGGGCGGCGACCTGCCGTTCCGGCCGGCGGGTGCAGCGGCGCCGAGCTTCATCGTCCAGGCGGTGAAGGATCCGGACGGCGCGAACCTCGACCGCGTCCAGATCGTCAAGGTCTGGCTGGAGGGCGGCGACTACAAGGAAAAGGTGTTCGACGTGGCGCTCTCGGGCGGCCGCAAGGTCGATCCGCGCACCGGCAAGGCGCCGGCGGTGGGCTCGACCGTCGATCTCAAGACCGCGACCTACAAGAACACCATCGGCGCTGCGACCCTGCAGGCCGTCTGGCGCGATCCGGAGTTCGACGCCGCCAAGCCCGCCGTCTACTACCTGCGCGCGCTGGAAATCCCGACGCCGCGCTGGACGACCTACCTCGCGGCCAAGCGCAACCTGCCGATCCCCACCACATCGCCGGCCACCCTGCAGGAGCGCGCCTATTCCTCGCCGATCTGGTTCACGCCGCCCGCCGCCCAGGCCCAGAAACTGGCGCGCAAATGAGCAGGACCGCGTCTGGCTCGCGGCTTGGTTGGACCCCGCCCGGATGATCGCGGTAAGGTCGTAGGCGATGGACAAGGTGAATATCGAACCGGCCGCAGAAGCGGCAGGCGACAAGGGTTGGGCGCGCCCCGCCTACCAGCAGCGCAGTCGCCAGCAACGCGACCGGCTGCTGAAGGCCGGCGAGCGGGTGTTCGCCGAAAGCGGCTTCTGGCAGGCGCACGTGGCCGACATCGCCAAGCGGGCCGGCTGTTCGGTGGGCAGCTTCTATCGCCGCTTCCAGGACAAGGAGGCGTTCTTCTTCGCCCTGCAGGCCGACATGGCCGCCCATGCTGAAGCCAACATCGGCAAGTTCTTCGACGACCCGGCGTGCAAGACCGAACCGCTCAGCACGGTGTTCCGCCGGCTGACGCGCAACACCGCGCGCACCATGCTGGGGATCGAGGGCTATTACCGCGCGCTCTTCGAGCTCAGCCTGCGCGCGCACGACGTGTGGCCGTTGATGCGCGGGCTGGAGACCATCGAGGCCGCCCATGTGGTCAACCTGCTGCGGTCCCGCGGGATCGCGGTGGACGCCGACATGCAGGACCACGCCCACCTGGCCATACGCATGATGCACGGCCAGATCATCTCCAACATGCTGCACGGCCCCGGACCCTACTCCGCCGACGACCCGCGCCTGCACGAGGAGCTGGCCCGGGTCGTCCTGCGCTACCTGGGTCTGGAAGACGGCCAGGCCCCGCCGGCCGCCTCTTAGTTGGTCGGAAAACATTGATCGAGGAATGATGATCGGCGACAGCAAGGGCGCTATGTAGGTCTGGCGCGTAGGCGCTCAGGGAGGCCGTCGTCCATGCCAGAGGCTCTCGTTGTCACCTCATCGAATTCGCCCCGCCCGCTGAATGTCGTGGGCGAGCAGATCACCGTGCTCGCGTCGGGCGCACAGACCGGCAGTTACGAGATATTCCATCAGGCCGGACCGGAAGGCAGCGGCCCGCCGCCGCACAGTCATCCTTGGGACGAGGCCTTCTACGTCGTCAAAGGCGAGATCGCCTTCGGCGTTGGTGAGAAGGAACTGATCGCCCAGCCGGGTACGCTCGTGCATCTCCCCGCCGGAACCACCCATTGGTTCCGCTTCGGCAAGGGCGGCGGAGAAATGGTCTCCATGACCTCGCGCGAGGGCGCCTCGCACATGTTCACGGATTTCGACCGCGAGGTGTCGCCGGAAAATCCCGATGTCGGCAAGCTCATCGAGCTTGGCCGGCCGTACGGCCTGGCGGTGACGTTGCCGGCAGGTTAAGGCCTCCGGAGAACCGAACCCCCTCGCTCGGGGTATCACCGGATCACGGCCGCTGGGGCCGGACCTAGGCTGCGGGCTGTTTCAAGAGGCCGCGCCGATGGTGATCCGACCCGATCCGAATCTCGCGGCCGCCTGGCAGATGCGCTCCGCGAGTTCGGGGGCTGCGCCGCGTGACGCCGCCTGAACCTTGGCTCGCGTCTACGCCGTGATGCGAATGAGCTTGAGGAAGCCGCGATGCGCACTTGGATTTTGGCGACGGCAGTCGCGCTGACGCTGGCGGCGCAGGTCGCTCATGCAGCGCCTCTCCCGCGGGCGGTCACGGATATCATCGATGCGGCGGCGGACGACCCCGACACGCTGAGGGCCGTTGTGAAGGCGGTGAAGAAGGCCAATCCCGACGCTGTCGCCGAGATAGACGCGCAGGTGGCAAGGTCGACGGCGAGGATCGCCGCCAGGAAGGCGGAGCAGGCGGCGAGTCAGGGCTTGTTTGAGGGGTGGACGGCCAAGGCCGATTTCGGCGGCTCCATCTCAACCGGAAACACCGACGATTACGGCGTCACTACCTCGATCGCTTTGGCCCGGAAGACGCCCGTCTGGGAACACGACATAGACCTTCGGGTGAGTTTCAAGAGCGAGGATAAGAAGACGACGACGGATCGCTATTTCGCGACCTACGCGCTGATACGCAACCTCACGCCTCGCCTCTACGTGGGGGGCATACTCTGGGCGGAGCGCGACCGCTTCGCGGGCTACAACTACCGCTTTTCCGAGGGTGTGGGCCTGGGCTACCGGCTGATCAAGAAACCCGACCTCAAGCTCACCTTCGAGGCGGGACCGGCGCTGCGCGAATCCGAATATCTGGAGAGGGGCTACGAGGCCACCGTGGCGGCGCGCACGGCGGGCTACCTCACCTGGCAGGTCGCGCCGCGGCTGGAGTTCAGCCAGAGCGTCGTGACCTACCTCGACACCGAGAACTCGACCCTGCTGTCCACCTCGGCGCTGACCACCAAGCTGCAGGGAAAGATCTCGGCGCGGGCGTCCTATGAAGTGCGCCACGAGGACAACCCGCCGGAAGGCCGCGAACACACGGACACGACCACGCGCGCGACGCTGGTGTTCAGCTTCTAGAAGCCCCGGCGGCGGCCGTCAGCTCGGGTTGGCGGCCATCAGCAGGCTTTCGGTGAGGTAGACGGTGATCGTGTCGCCGACCTTGACCTTGTCCAGGGCCTTGACGCCGTCCGCGCTGGTCACCTTCACGGTGTGAACCTCGCCGCCGCCAGGGCTGACGAGCTTCAGGGTGCGCTTGGCTTTGTCGACGCCGACGATGGCGCCCGTGACGACGATGTGGTTCGCGACCGCGCCGGCCGGCAGTTCGCCCTTGGCGGCCCGCGCCGCGATCAGCGTCTCCGTGTCGGGCGGCAGCTTGCTGTTGGGCGCCGAGAGGACGATCTCCGCGTCGAGCGTATAGGTCGCGTTGATGGTGTCCCCGACCTTGAGTTGGTCGAGGTTGTGGACTTCCGGCGGGACCTTCATCGAGGTGTTTTCGCCGTCGCTGTTGGTCACCACCACGCGCCGGGTCGCCTGGTCGATCGACTTGATGGTGACCTTGCCGGAGACCGTCTCAGTGCGGGTCACGGAAGCCTTCTGCTGCGCCAGCACGGACGCCGGCGCGGCCGCAAGGCCGAGCGCGATCAGCAACCCGGCAGCAGCGACCGCCTTGCGTGTGGAGCCCGGAGTCTTGGTCATCATCGTTTGTCCCGCCTCAGCCAGAATGGGTGCAGGCGATCGCCGAAGGTCCGGAGCCGACCGCCCAAGTTTGGCGAAGCTCTCCCGGGCGCGAGGCGCGCGATATGGGGCGAATCCACGATACCGATCCTGGCGTTCACCCAAGGGTCGGTCAGGGCGCCGAGCGTTCCGCGGGCGTCCGGCGCGGGCCGAACATGCCGCGCCACTCCCGGGTGGCGATATCAACCGGGTTCGACGCGTCGGAATCGAAGCCCGCCATGCCGAAGTCGTGGATCACCGAGGGCCCCTCGGCGCTGAAGGTGCCGAACAGGCGGTCCCAGACGATCAGCACGCCGCCGAAGTTGCGGTCGATGTGGGCTTTGTCGAGCGAGTGATGCACCCGATGGTGCGAAGGGGTGACGAACACCCACTCGAGCGGCCCCAGCCTGGGGACCCATTCGTTGTGCACCGCCGCCTGCCAGACCAGCAGCAGGCCGAAGTAGGGCGCCGTCTGAATCGGGGTGAAGCCCAGGAACCCGAGGCCGATCCAGGTCAGCCAGGTGCCGGAGATCACGTCGGTCCAGCCTTGCCGCATGGAGGCCAGGATGTTGAGGCGCTTGGCCGTGTGATGAGGGAAGTGGCTGGCCCATAGCCATCGCCAACGATGGCTGAGGCGGTGCCATGCGTAATAGAGCAGATCCCCCAGGAGGATCACCAGGATCGGGCCGGCCGCCAACGTGCCCAGGTCAAGCACCCGGTGGCGATAGCCGAAGCCGATGGCCAGGGTCGCCAGGAGGCCGGTTACGGCGCCGCCGACGGCCCAACCCGCCGCGAGCCCGAGGCTCAGCTCCGAGTCACGCCACTCATAGAGGCCCCGCCGCAGTCGCCAGGCGATCACCGCCTCGACGGCCACGGCGGTGAACACCAGGCCTAGGAGGAGCATTGAAGCCGCTCCCCGGGTCTGCGGAAGGCCTTAGTCGCGGCCGCGCCGCCGAAAGCGCACGGCCAGGTAGCCCGCGCCGGTTACGGCCAGAACGGCGAGACCCGACAGCCCCGCGCCAAGCAAAGGCGCCGGCGCGCCGACGTTCGGCGGGGGTGTCCCGGCGAAGCTTGCCGCTGCTGTTGCGAGCCAAGCCGCCGAGGCGAGGGTCGATACTGAAAGCCAGTTCTTCATCGCGAATTTCCCCTTAAAGCCGGTCGCGCCGGCGAAAGCGTACGGCCAAGTAACCGGCGCCAGTGACAGCAAGGACGGCCAGACCTGACAGCCCTGCGCCCAACAGCGGCGCCGGTGCGCCAACCGAGGGCCCTGCGCCTACCCCGGCGAAACTTGCCGTTGCTGCCGCGAACCAAGCCGCTGAGGCGAGCGTCGAAACTGAAAGCCAGTTCTTCATCGCGAATTTCCCCTTAAAGCCGGTCGCGCCGGCGAAAGCGTACGGCCAAGTAACCGGCGCCAGTGACAGCAAGGACGGCCAGGCCTGACAGCCCTGCGCCCAACAACGGCGCCGGTGCGCCAACCGAGGGCGCCGTGACTCCGCCCGCGAAACTTGCCGTAGCGGCGACGAGCCAAGCTGCGGAAGCCAGGGTAGAAACTGAAATCCAATTCTTCATGACGAATTCCCTCCAGCCCTATTAGAGTATGCAATTCATGGCATGCTGTTTGTTTGCCTACAACCGCTGTTTAACGAGCCGTTAACCGTCCCGTATGCTGACCGCAGGCGCGCAGAGATTGCCAAATCTGGACCGTTCGGCGGCGATGCTGGGTATTCGGCAGATCTTCCCGCTCTCGATCGGCATCCTGCTCCTCAACGCCGTGGCGACCCGGGCCATCACCGCATTGGTGGAACTCGGTCCGGCGAACGCGCTGGCGGGCGGGCTTGGCCTCAGCTGGGCGTTCTGGCTTTCGTTCGCGCTCTGCATCCGACTGGCGGCGATCGAGGACGATCGCCCCGCGCGGCCGAAGGATCTGCTGCTCTGCGCGGCCTGTCTGGTCGCAGCCCTCGTTCCGATCAGTCCGCTCAGCACGCTGGCGTGCACGGCCCTGGCGGTCGCCATCCTGTTCGACCGGACGCAGGGCGTGCATCTGAAGGCCGCCGCGATGGTCCTCCTGGCGATCAGCATCCAGTTGCTCTGGAGCCGTCTGCTGATGCTCTTCTTCCTGGGGCCCGTGGCGTTCCTCGACGCCCACCTCGTCAGCCTGATCACGCAAACGGCGGTGCAGGGCAACACGGTCCGGTTCGTCGACGGCACGCACCGGATGTCGATCCTGGAGGCCTGCACCTCGGTCCAGAACGCCTCCATGGCGCTGATGCTGTTCGTCGCCATCGTGCGCACCTTCCGCCCGAAGCCGCAGGTCTCGGAGCTGTACTTCCTGCTTGGACTGTTCGCCTCGGTGGTGGCGATCAACATCGTGCGCCTGACGCTGATGGCCCAGAACATCGAGATGTTCCACCTGGTCCACGGCGATATCGGGTGGCCGGTGATCAACGCGATCATCACCGTCACCGGCTTGCTGTGGGCCATGCTGAGCGTACGCCGTGAAGCCTTCGACTAGGGCCTGGATCGCCGCCGCCCTGGTCCTGGCGCTGAGCCTCTGCCTCAAGGTCGCGGCCTATCCGGCCTGGTCCGGAGAGGCGCGGCCCACGTCCCGCACCGAGCTGCTGCGCCGCTTCCTGGAGAGCGCCACCGACGGCCCGCTGCAGGAGATCGCCGCGCCGGCCAACAGCACCGAGAGCGGCGGCTGGCGCTTCGGCTCCGGCGCCTGCCAGACGAAGGCCTTCCCGTCGGGGCCACGCGGCAGCCTCGACATGTTCGCCAAGAGCCATGCCCGCAGGTCCGACCAGATCGCCTACGTCTACCGAGGCGAAGTCCAGGCCGAGCCCCCGACACCGGCGCTGGCGATGGACGTCATCGTCCACCGCCTGACGACGGTGTTCCGGCCAACGAATGAGCCGGGCTATGTGGTGCTGATCTATCCGAAGGACTGTTCGCCGCCTTCCACACTGCCCTGGGCGAAACTGCCGGCGAGTTGAGCGGGGCGGAGACGGCTAGCCGGGGTCGGGTGGCGGGCCGTGGGCGTCGCGAGGTTCGGCGGTGGCCGGCGCCGCCTGCAGATAGCGCCAGCGGTCGGCTCCGATGTCGGTGAGGGACTGGGCCAGGAGGTGGTCCCTGGCCCAGGGCTGGTCGTCCCAGAGGTCCCAGTCGGGGATGACGCCGAGGTCGGCGCAGATGCGGGCGACCAGTTCGCCGATCGGGGCGGTGTCGAGCGTATCGTCGTAGTCGCCGGCCTCGATGCGCTCGTCGAGGTCGTCCAGCAGCCGCTCGACCTCGCGCTCCAAGGACTTCTTCTCCACCGCCTCGGCCTCGATGGCCTCGGCGACGTAGTCGCGGATCTCGGTCTGGCGTTCCTGGGCCGCCCAGCGCAGTGCGCCCAGCCGGGCGCGCGCGTCCTCGACCCGGGCTTT
>JBOHKZ010000420.1:0-3817 GCA_050729355.1 Phenylobacterium sp.
GTCCCGGGTCTCCGCTTCGCTGCGCCCGGGATGACAGACTTTATCGAATTGTGGGCCCCACCAAGCTCCGCCCTAGCGGCTAGAGGACATCGAAGTCCATCACCAGGGGCAGGTGATCGGAGGCGGCGCGGGTCAGCGGGTCGAACGGCGCGAAGACGTTGGTGACTCGGATCTCCGGGCTCACGAACAGGTGGTCGATACGCAGGACCGGAAGCTGCGAGGGGAAGGTCGAGGTCGGCGATTGCCTTGGCGAAAGGCCGCGGGCCGGTGAGAGCCGACCGACCAGGGTGCGGTAGACCACCGAGGTCGCCGTGGCGTTGAAGTCGCCCAGCAGGATGCTCGGCCCCGTGAAGCGCGGATGCTGCAACCAGTTGGGCCCGGCGAGGTGGGCGGCCTGGAGCTGCTGTTCCTTTGGCACCAGCCCCAGATGGGTGTTGATCACCTGGACGCTGCGCCCGCCGATCTTGGCCTCGACCCAGAGCGCGCCGCGCGGCTCCAGGCGCGGCATCAGCGGATGGCCGGGCAGGGGGCCGACCTGCACCAGGCGCTCGGGCAGGGCGGTGAGGATCGCGTCGCCGTAGAGCTCCTCCTCGACTTTCAGCGCGGCGTGGAAGTGGCAGGCCATGTCGAGCTGCTTGGCGATGTCGTGCGCCTGGTCGGTCCCGCCCGTCCGGGCGCGGCCGACGTCGAGCTCCTGCAGCGCGACGATGTCGGGCTCTAGCCTCGCCAGCACGTCGGCGATCCGGCTGACGTTCAGCCGGCGGTCGTTCCCGACGCAACGATGGACGTTGTAGGTGACGATCCGGGGCATTGATCGGGAGGTGCACGGCTTCTGCGGTGGAGGCAAGACGCGCAACGGCTGGAGCCTGGCTAGGTTTCACGGCTAAGCTTGATGCGGCGCGATGGCAAAGGCCTGATGCTGGCGCTCAGGCGATGCACGCGGGCCACTGGAAAGCCCGGCGATTTCGCGCTTAAGGTGTAATCTGACGTCATAGGGATGTGAACGATGCTGAGCCTGCTGCTGATGGCCGCGCTGGCGGCCCAAGACCCCACCCCGGCCGCCACGCTGTCAGAGCCGCCCGCGATCCTGGCGCCGCAGTGGGTGGCCACCCCGAGCCCCGAGGACGCCCAGGCCGTCTATCCCAAGGCCGCCGCCGAGAAGCGCCTGGAAGGGCGCGCCACCTTGAAGTGCGGCGTCAACGGCGAGGGCTTCCTGAAGGACTGCGCCTCCATCGCCGAAGAGCCGGCGGGCCTGGGCTTCGGCGCGGCCGCCTTGGCCATTGCTCCGAAGTTCCAAATGGCCAAGGTGACCAAGGACGGCGTGCCGGTCGCCGGCGGCGTGGTGCGGGTCCCGATCCGCTTCGCCAACCCGACCCAGATGCAGCCCGGTTTCCGCCGCATGCCGAGCACCGACGACATGGCCAAGGTCTATCCAAAGAAGGCGCTGGGCCGCAATGTCGCCGGACAGGCGGTGATCGACTGCGGGGTCGCTATCGACGGCAACCTCTACGACTGCGCGCTGTCGTCGGAAACGCCAGTGAACTACGAGTTCGGCCAGGCGGCACTGCAGCTCGCCCCACTCTTCAATCTCGAACCGCGGACGAAGGACGGCAAGCCGGTCCGCTACGCCGTGAGCATCCCGATCAAGTTCGGCAGCGTGAACTGATCCTCAAAAGGCGAGATCGACCAGGCGGTTCAAGGCTAAGCTTGGCGCGACACCGACTCTTGGGGGATCGCGATCGTGTTGGCATTGTTGCTGATGGCGTCGATAGCCGCCGAACCTGGAGCTACCTCGGGGGCGGGAACATCCGTAGAGTCGAGGGCAGGGGCGTCGCCAGCCAACGTCAAGCGCCATACTGGCTGCGAAAGCCCTCGGGGGACGATATTGCGGCCGTCTATCCGCGCGAAGCCGCGCTACGCGGGCTCGATGGCGCTGGCGCTATCCAATGTGAAGTTGGTCCGCAGGGATCGATGACCTCATGCGTAATCGTCGAAGAAAGCCCAGCCGGCTACGGTTTCGGCTTGGCGGCGCTGAAGCTTTCGACCCGCTTCAAGCTCAAACCGATGGAGCGGGATGGTGTGCCGGTTAGCGGCGGCACGATCAAAATTCCGATCCGATTTCGCCTTCCACGCTGACGCTTACGTCAACGTCATCTTCCCAACTTTGATGCCCGCCGCTATGGTCGGACGAACGCCAGATACGGCGTAAACGAACCGGCCCTGGGAGTGCGCCATGAACCTCGACTTCTCTCCGGAAGAGAATGCTTTCCGCGCCGAGGTCAGGGCCTTCATCAAGGACAACTATCCGGCCGACCTGCGCGCCGCGCAGGACGCCGGCGGCCAGCTCACCAAGGAACAGTACCTCGCCTGGCACAAGGTGCTGGCGAAGAAGGGCTGGGTCGCGCCGTCGTGGCCCAAGGAGTTCGGCGGCACCGACTGGACGCCGACCCAGAAGTACATCTGGTCCGAGGAATCGGCCCGCGCCGAGACGCTGCCGCCGCTGCCGTTCGGCGTCGCGATGCTGGCGCCGGTGATCTACACCTTCGGCAGCCAGGAGCAGAAAGAGAAGTTCCTGCCGGGCATCTACAACGGCGAAGTCTGGTGGTGCCAGGGCTACTCCGAGCCGGGCGCAGGCTCCGACCTCGCCAGCCTGAAGACCAAGGCCGAACGGATCACCGGGGACGACGGCAAGGAATACTACCTGGTGAACGGCCAGAAGACGTGGACGACGCTGGGCCAGTATGCCGACTGGGGTTTCTTCCTGGTCCGCACCGACCCGGATTCGAAGCCGCAGGCCGGCATCTCCTTCCTGCTGATCGACATGAAGACGCCGGGCATCAGCGTCCGGCCGATCATCACGCTCGAAGGCGGGCACGAGGTGAACGACGTCTTCCTGGACAACGTGAAGGTCCCGGTCGAGAACCGCGTCTTCCACGAGAACCAGGGCTGGACGCTGGCCAAGGCGTTGCTGGCGCACGAGCGCTCGGGCATCGCCGGCGTCGCGCGGTCCAAGCGCGGCCTCGAGAAGCTCCGGCAGATGGCGACGACCGAGATGTCGGACGCGGGCGGCAGCCTGCTCACCGACGCCTTCTTCCGCCGCAAGGTGGCGGAGCTGGAGATCGACCTGACGGCGCTGGAGTTCACCGAGCTTCGGACGCTCGCGGGCGAGAGCAGCGGCAAGGGTCCGGGTCCCGAAAGCTCGATCCTCAAGATCAAGGGCACCGAGATCCAGCAGCGGCTGCAGGAGCTCGCCCTTGAGGCGGCCGGTCACTACGGCGCGCCGTTCCTGCGCGACCTCGGCCACAACGCCCAGATCGGCCCGGAGTACGCCAACGGCGTGGCCGGCGACATGTTCAACGGCCGCAAGACGTCGATCTACGGCGGTTCCAACGAGATCCAGCGCAACATCATCGCGAAGATGGTGCTGGGTCTCTGATGCGGCCGGCGGGGGCGATCGCTGCCGCTCTGACGCTGGCGCTCGCAGGCGCGGCCCAGGCGCAGACCGACGGCCCGGCGCCCTCGACGCCGAAGGTCGTGGCGACCTATCCCGCGGACGGCGCCCACGTGCCGCCCTCCATCGCCGAGCTGCGGGTCAGCTACGATCACCGGATGATGGCCAGCTGGTCCTTCGCCACCCGCGGCGAGAAGGCGTTCCCGCAGGTGCTGGGCGCCCCGACGCTCTCGCCGGACCACATCACCATCACCCTGCCGATCCGGCTCGAGCCCAACCGCACCTACGTGGTCTGGCTCAACACCGAGAAGTACAAGAACTTCAAAAGCGAAGACGGCGAGGCCGCCGAGCCCTACCGTCTGACGT
>JBOHKZ010000421.1:0-2320 GCA_050729355.1 Phenylobacterium sp.
GAATGGGGGAGGCAAGAGGTGGCGCGCGGCACGGTCACAGCGTCTGCAGGTAGGCTTCGTAGGCGTGGCGGTCCATGAGGGCGTCGACCTCGGCGGGGTTGGCGAGCTTGAGCTTGGCGAACCAGCCGGCGGCTTCCGGGGCGGCGTTGACGGTCTCGGGCTCGGAGCCCAGGGCGGCGTTGGCCTCGATCACTTCGCCGGAGACCGGCGCGTAGACGTCCGAGGCGGCCTTGACGCTCTCGACCACGGCGAAGTTCTCGCCGGCCTTCACAGTCTTGCCGACGTCGGGCGTCTCGACGAACACCACGTCGCCCAGCTGTTCGGCGGCGTAGGCGGTGATGCCGACCGTGGCGACGTCGCCCACGACCTCGACCCACTCGTGATCCTTGGTGAAGCGCATTGGGAGCTCTCCTAGAGAGGGATGGGGGCGCCGAGGGCGCTGCTATGGGGAACCACGGATTTCACGGATTTCCACGGATGGGCGCGGCGGCTGGCATCCGTGAAATCCGTGAAATCCGTGGTCGGAAATTGAGGGCGCTGCGCGCCGGGAAGGGGCATCATCGTCACTTCCGAACGTAGCGGTGGGGGACGAAGGGGGTTTTAACGACCTCGGCGGACTGCGGCTTGCCGCGGACGATGACCTTGAGCTGGGTTCCGACGGCTGCGTGCGCCGGCGGCGCGAAGCCGAGGGCGATGCCGCATTTCAGGACAGGCGAGAAGCCGCCGGAGGTGACCACGCCGATGACGTTTCCGGCGGCGTCGGCGATCTCGGCGCCTTCGCGGGCCGGCGCGCCTTCCAGCACCTTCAGCGCGACGCGAACGCGGGCCGGGCCGTCGGCCAGCTCCTTGGCGATCCGCGAGGCGCCGGGGAAGTCGCGCTGCTCGCGGCGGTTCTTGTTCACCGCGAAGGCGAGGTCGGCCTCGATCGGGCTGGTGGTCTCGTCAAGGTCGTGGCCGTAGAGCGGCAGGCCCGCTTCGAGGCGCAGGCTGTCGCGGGCGCCCAGGCCGATGGCCTTCACCCGGGGGTCGGCCAGCAGGATGTTCCAGACGTCGTCGGCGGCGGTCTCGGGGACCGAAATCTCATAGCCGTCCTCGCCGGTGTAGCCCGAGCGCGAGACGATCAGGTCGACGCCGAAGCCGGTCATCAGCCGCACGTCCATGAACACCATGTTGGCGGCCTCGGGCACGCGCTCCTGGAAGACGGCGGCGGCCTTGGGGCCCTGGATGGCGATCAGCGCGCGGTTCTCCAGCCGCTCGATCACCACCTGGCCGGCGAGCTCGTCGTCGATGATGCGGAAGTCGTTGTCCTTGCAGGCGCCGTTGACGACGACGAAGAGGCCGTCGTCGCCGACCCCCTCGGAATTCACCGGCCGGCCGGCCATCAGGTCGTCGATGATCCCGCCGGTGCGGTTGAGCAGCACCGAGTACTTCTGCTTGCCGGGCTTCAGGCCGATGAAGTCGCCGGGGACCACCTCCTCGAAGGCGGATAAGGGCGCGACGCCGCGCAGGCGCGCCTGGCCCATGTGGCTGACGTCGAAGAGGCCGGCGTGCTCCCGGGTCCAGAGGTGCTCCTTCAGGACGCCGTCGGAATACTGCACCGGCATGTCGTAGCCGGCGAAGGGGACCATCCGCGCGCCCAGCGCCACGTGCGAGCCGTGCAAGGGGGTGACCTTGAGGGGCGTATCGGTGGGCGTTTCGGCCATGGGACGGACTCCGGCTGACGACTGGGCGGTCGGGCCGGGACGGATCGCCCTGGCCTTCCCGCGCCCCCGCTGTCCTTGGACCTGAGAGATTTCAGGCTCGTTCCCCAACGCGGGGGGCGAGACCCTTGCTCCTTCGGCGCCCGCCCCTGCTTCACGAGCGAAGGCGGAACTTTCCAGCGTGCATCAGCCCGTCGCGGTCCTTTTGCCTGAGCGTTTCCGGGGCGGTTGCGCCTTCGGCTCCGGGGTGTCTTTCGGTGGTCAGAAAGGGTCCCAGTCTCTCCCGCGAGAGTCGGGGCGGAAGGTGATCGAGTGGGGGTGGGGAGTCAAGGAGTGGGGGGAGGCGAGAGACCTAAATTGCAGACAGCTTCGTCAGCAGCGAAATGCCGAAGAATTTCGTGCAGTGTCACCGTAGTTCCGGGGGTCAGGATGCCCAAGTCACAAGCTGCGCTCGTTGCTGACGTAGACTTCATCATCGGGGAGATCGCCCGCCAAGACGCCTTACTTCGGGGTGAAGGCCAATCCATCGAGCCCCGCGACGTCTTCGCTGAACTGCCGCACCCCAACGGAGGCCACGTGACGATCGGGAGATTTGCTGACGAGCGTGTGTGGGAACTTGC
>JBOHKZ010000422.1:0-11419 GCA_050729355.1 Phenylobacterium sp.
CCCGGCCTTCGCCGGGGTCGGCGTGCGGTCCCCCTCCCGCCACTTCGTGGGGGAGGTAGGGAGTGTGCTCGCGGCCACTTCGTGGGGAAGCAGGGGTGTGGCGACGCGCCGATCTTGCACGGCGCGCGCTTCTGACCCTCTATCGGCGCTTGGGGGTGGCTGGAGTCGGCCACCGGGCGGGGACGATGAATGTTTCGGGTTGAGAACGCGCAGAGCCTGGTGGGCATCGCGCTGGCCATCGGCCTTTGCTGGGCGATCTCCGAGAACCGCCGCCGGTTCCCCTGGAAGCTGGCGCTGGGCGCCATCGTCGTGCAGGCGATCCTGGTGGTGGCGCTGTTCGGCCTGCCGCTGCTGCGCGACGCGCTAGTGGGCGTGGGCCGGGCCGTGGACGGTCTCTCGGCCAGCACCCAGGCGGGCGTGGCCTTCGTGTTCGGCTTCCTGGCGGGCGGACCGCAGCAGCCCTACGCCCTGACCAATCCCGCCTCGATGTTCGTGTTCGCCTTCCGCGTGCTGCCGGTGATCCTGGTGGTCTGCGCGCTCGCGGCGCTGCTCTGGCACTGGCGGATCCTGAAGTGGATCACCCAGGGCTTCGGCCTGGTGTTCGAAAAGACCATGGGCCTGCGCGGCCCGCCGGCGCTGGCGACCGCCGCCACCGTCTTCATGGGCCAGGTGGAAGGCCCGATCTTCATCCGCAGCTACCTGCCGAGCCTCTCGCGCTCGGAACTCTTCATGCTGATCGCGGTGGGCATGGCCTGCGTCTCCGGCTCCACGATGGTGGCCTATGCGACGATCCTGAAGGACGTCCTGCCGAACGCCGCGGCTCACGTGCTGACGGCCTCGATCATCTCGGCGCCGGCCGGCGTGCTGCTGGCCCGCATCCTGGTGCCGCGCACGCCCGAGACCGAGCAGTCCCAGCAACACGATCCCGCCGCCGACAAGGTCTACGAAAGCTCGGTCGACGCCCTGATCAAGGGCACGTCCGACGGCCTTTCCATCGTGCTCAACGTCGCCGCGACCCTGATCGTGTTCGTGGCCCTGGTGGCGATGGTCAACGCCATCCTGGCCTCCTTCGGCGCCGTGGGCGGCGAGCCGATCTCGGTGGAGCGCATCCTGGGCATCCTCTTCGCGCCGCTGGCCTGGGCGCTGGGCATCCGCTGGGAGGACGCCTCGACCGCCGGCTCGCTGCTGGGCGTGAAGCTGGTGCTGACCGAGTTCACCGCCTTCATCCGCATGGGCGCGATCCCCACCGGCGTCATCGACGAGCGCACCCGGGTGATCATGACCTATGCGCTCTGCGGCTTCGCCAACATCGCCTCGGTGGGCATCAACGTCGCGGGCTATTCGGTGCTTGTGCCGGAGCGGCGCCAGGAGATCATGGGCATGGTCTGGAAGGCGATGTTCGCGGGCTTCATGGCGACCTGCCTGACCGCATCGGTGGTCGGCGCCATGCCGCAGGAACTGTTCGCCCACTAAGGGAGCGAAACCGATGAAACTCTACGACACGCCCTTGGCGCCTAACCCGCGCCGCGTGCGCTGGTTCATGGCGGAGAAGGCCATCGACGACCTCGAGGTGGTGACGCTCAACATCATGGAAGGCCAGCACAAGACGCCCGACTATCTGGGCAAGGCGGGCCTGGCCAACGTGCCAATGCTGGAGATGGACGACGGGACCTGCATCACCGAGTCGATAGCCATCTGCCGCTACCTGGAGAGCCGTTACCCGGAGCCCAACCTCTTCGGGCGCACGCCGGAGGAGACTGCGGTGATCGAGATGTGGATGCGGCGCGCCGAGATGATGGTCGCCACGCCGGTGATGATCGGGGTGCGCCACACCCATCCGGCCATGGGCGCTCTGGAGGCGCAGGTTCCGGCGGTGGGCGAGCACAACCTCGAAACCGGCACGCGGGCGCTGAAGCTGCTCGACCGCCGGCTGGCCGAGAGCGAGTGGCTGGCCACCGACCGGCTGACCATCGCCGACATCGTGGGCTTCGTCGGCATCGACTTCGGCCGGATGATCAAGTTCCGCCCGCCGGAGGAGCTGACCCACGTCTGCCGCTGGGCCTCCGCCATGCGCGAGCGTCCGGCCGCCAAGGCCGGCATGCCCCAGCGCGCCGCATGATCGCGCGCCGCACGGTCCTGGCCACCGGCTTCGCCCTGGCCGCCGCGCCGGCTTTCGCCATCGATCCCGGCACAGCCTCGGGGCACTTCAACCGGGACGGCGTGAAGATCGACTTCCGCCACGCCATCGCGCTTTCCCAGGACAACACCGAGGGCCTGCTCGACGGCGGCCCGCAGATCCGGCTGGTGCTGTCGGACGTCGAGGTCCCGCCGGCGGCGCTCTACGGCGTGGTCTTCCCGCCGGTGATCGGCATGGCGCGCAAGGAGACCGTGCAAGGGGTGATCCTGGAGTTCGGTCCCAAGGACCCGACCGCCATGCACGTGACCGTGCTGGCCAAGCCGGAGGACCCGCAGAGCTCGCTCACCAACGTCTCGCTCTCCAACAGCAACGGGGTCTTCAAGCGGCTGGCGGTCAGCGCCACGCGGGCCGTCGGCGACTACGACGGCGGCGAGGACTCCGACTTCAAGTTCAGCTTCAGCGCGCCGGTGTTCACCGATCCGGTCAAAGCCGACCTGCGCGGCGCCGACGCCCAGAAGAGCGAGCAGATCCGGGTGCTGGTCGCGCGCGCGGAGGCCATCGGGCGCGGCGACCTGCCGGCGGCGCTGGCGCTCTCGTCGCAGGGCTCAGGCCTGCGCGGCGTGCCGCCGGAGATGGTGAAGGAGGCCGCCAAGGCGATGCCGCAACTGATCAAGGAGCTGCGCGGCGTCAAGCGCGTGGTCGTGCGCGAGCAGACCGCCGTGGCGCTGCAGGGCGACGGCAGCTGGTCGAGCCTGCTGCTGGAAGGCGGCGCCTGGAAGGTGGCGGACTAGGTCCACGCCCTATCCACCCATCCCGTCATCCCGGCCGCAGCGCAGCGGAGAGCCGGGACCCAGGGCGACCGCAGTGGACTTGGCCCTGGGTCCCGGATCGGCTCTTCGGCCGTCCGGGATGACGGACGGAATGGATCAGGAGAAGCCGCTCAGTCCTCGTCGAGGAATTTCCAGGTGTTGGCGCCGTCGAACGGGCGCACGCGGATCGTCGTCCAGTCGAGGCCCTCGACCGCCCGCGCGTTGATCCCCATTCGCTCCTGGGCGCCGTCCAGGCTCTGCCAGTGGGTGGTGACGCCGCAGGACCGGCAGCGGTGGAACGCCAGCATCCGGTCGCCCCAGACGTAGGGTTGAGTGGAGCCGGGCTTCGGCAGCCCGACCTCGGACGGCGAATAGTAGGCCCAGCGCGCGCCCAGCCTTCGGCAGATCGAGCAGTTGCACTCGGTCACCGCGACGGGCGCTGTGGGCGCGGTCAGGCGTACGGCGCCGCAGTGGCAGGCTGCTTCGATCATGGGCTCCTCCCCGGAAGCTCTTGGGCTCCATGGAGGACTGCCGAGGAGCTCCTGTCAAACCTTTGGATTTCTAGGGTTTCGGCCGGGGCGGCAGCGGGAAGACGATGAAGTCAGGATGCACGTCGCGCTTGGGCGTGTCGCCCATGGCGTGGACCGCGGCCTGCAGCTCCAGAAGGTCGGCATACGGCAGTTCCAGCACGTGCTCGTCCGGGTGGGTCCGCGCCGCGTCGCGGTAGTCCTTGCCGGGCTCGCGGGTCATCTCGATGTGGGCGCCCATGACGTGGCTGACGCGGCGGGCCTTCGTGAAGGCGACGACCCGGTCGATGCTGGCGCGGTAGTCGGCCAGGGCGCCGTCGGGGATGTAGAGCCGCCCGGGATAGAGGGTGTCGCCGGAGAGCAGCCAGCGGGTGCGCTCGTCGAAAATCATGATGTGCGACGGATGGTGGCCGGGCGTCGGGATGACGTCGAGCACCCGGCCGCCCAGGTCGAACTTCACGAAGTCATTTGGCCAGTCGCCGATTTTGAAGAAGGCCGCCACCTCGGGCGCGGTCCAGCCGACCACGACGGTGTCGGGCCGATCCTTGAACTCCGGGTCGCCGGCCCGGTGATCGCCGTGGCTGTGGGAGTGGGCCACGACGAGCGGGATCGACGTGCGATGATGTTCGGCAAGCCACCGGTCGATGGCGGCGTCCACGGTGGGTCGGATCTTCAGGCCACCGGCGCCGGTGTCGAGCAAGAGCGCGCGGTCCTTGCCGAACAGCAGGTAGAGGAAGGGCGCCTCGAAGTTGGTCCTCACCGACTGCCGGATCACATAGGTGTCGCGGTCGTAGCGCTGGGTCTGGGTCTGCGGCTCGGACGCGGCGGTCCCGTCGATCCAGGGCGCGAACAGCGGCTTTGGGGCGCTCCAGGCCGGGCCGGCGAGCAGGGCTGTCGCCAACGCCAGGATTGCGAGGGACCTCATACGCGCCGCCTCTCCGCCCACGCCTGACGGGTGAGCACCATGTTGAAGTGAACCTCGTCCCCGCCGTCGTCGACGAAACCCTCGCGGAGATAGATGTGGCGAGCGCGGTCGTTCTGGCGGGCGACGCCCAGCGTGATCGTCTCGGCCGGAAAGCTCTCGAAAGCCCAGTCGAGCGCCGCGCGCAGGATGGTCGTTCCGGTTCCCTTGTCGGTGGCGCCGACCGCGATGCGCCGCAGCCGGATCGCGGGCTCGTGGACCTTCTGGAAGATCACGAAGCCGGCGAGGCCATCGCCGTCACGCAGGCCCAGGTAGCGGGCGTCGGGCGAGGTGCGCTCCGCCTCGTGCTCCTCGGCCGGCCAGGTTCCCACGAAGCCCGCGTAGCCAGGCAGGCGCTCGATGCGCATGACCTCGGCGACGTCGTGGGCGTTCAGCGGGACCAGCACGGTCAGGCCTTGCGCGGGGTCTTCTTGAGCACCGAGGAGAAGCTCATCATCGGCTCGCCGTCGCGGCTGGCGTTGGAGATGATGCCGCGAAGGAAGACCATGCTGCGGGCGGCCTTCACCACCTCGCCCCGGCATTCCACCAGGTCGCCGACCCCGGCGCTGCCCACGAACTCGCCGTTGAAGGTGGCGGTGACGCTGCGGACGCCCTCGATGGCGTCACGGGCGATCCAGAACAGGGAGAAATCGGCGAAGGTCATGACGCAGCCGCCGTGCATGAACATGCCGCCGTTCATGTGCTTCGTCTCGGCTCGGAAGGCGCAGACCTTCTGGCCGGTCTCGTCGACCCGGCAATAGAACGGCCCGGCCAGGTCCTCATAGGGGTCGCCGCCCGGATAGCAGGACCAGCCGGCCCACTCGCCCTCGGTGATCACCTTCATCTTGGAGGTGTAATTGTTCTCGTCGCCCGCGCCGTCCATGTTCACAATCTGTTCTGTCTAGACTAAAGCTGGGATCTAGAAGCATGGGGGAGCGAGATGGGGAAGCGCGGACTGCGTGAGATCCTTGGGCTTGGGCGTCGGTCTTTGCTGAGTCCGGATGAGTTCAGGGTGCGTATCGTTGAGGAGGTCCTGAAGCGGAGGCCCGGCGCTATGCCCGAGACTGCCGGCGAAACCGAGTTAGTCCGCGCGAATGGGGACCGCATAAGCACCTCGCCCGCATATGCGCTGTACCAGGCGCACCCGCGCGCGCTCGACTCTCTCGTAGAGCAGACTGCCGACTGGTTCTTCTCCGAGCCTGCGCCGATCAGCCTTGAAGCGCTTGTCGCGATGGTGCGCCCATCGGAGCTGTCCGCTGCCGAGTATCAAGCAGAAGGCCACGGATTGGCGCGTCCGATCGCTGGGAGCCTGATCGCCGTGATCTGTGTTGATACGGCGGAAGGCACGCGCTTTCCGAACGCAGACAAATTGCGATCGGAGCTCGGCATGCCGGACGATGGGCTTTGGGACCGCGCTCACGCCAACCTGCGCGATCGCGCCAATGCTACGCCCCCGAAGCTGGAGCCGGGCCGCTTGGCCACGATCACAACCGGCGTGGGCCTGGCTGCAAGCCTGCTGTCAGATGACGTCTTTTGGAGGCATCCCAACTTGGCGGCTGCAGGTGACTTGGTGGTGTCGGCCATTGAACTGGATCAAGTCATCGTCGCACGCCGCGAGGAGGATGAACTCGTTCGGTCGATGAGAAGGCTGGCCGCCGACTACCGAAGCCCCGACTTTCTCAGTGACCAGCTGCTGCTCCGGCGAGGAGGCGAGTGGACGGTATTTGTATAGGCGGAACGGTTTGCCCCGGGCGACGTCAGACCCTAGTTTGCCGCCGCTCCACTGACCTCAAGGATCGAACATGAAACGCGCCGCCATCGTCTCGCCTATTCGTACCGGCGTGGGCAAATATCTGGGCGCTCTGTCGGACCTGACGGCCGGCGAGCTCGGCGCCGTGGTGCTGAAGGCGCTGGTCGAGCGCACGAAGATCGATCCCCAGAAGATCGACGACGTGATCTTCGCCCAGGGCTACGCCTCGGGCGAGGCGCCCTGCATCGCGCGCTACTCGGCGCTGGCGGCGGGCCTGCCGATCGAGATCCCCGGCTATCAGCTCGACCGCCGCTGCGGCTCCGGCCTGCAGGCGGTGATCGATGCGGCGATGATGGTGCAGACCGGCGTGGCCGACGTGGTGATCGCCGGCGGCGTCGAGAGCATGAGCAACGCCGAGTACTACACCACCGACATGCGCAAGGGCGCGCGGGCGGGTTCGGTGACCATGCATGACCGGCTGGCGCGCGGCCGGGTGATGAGCCAGCCGATCGAACGCTTCGGGGTGATCTCCGGCATGATCGAGACGGCCGACAACCTGGCCCGCGACTATCAGATCAGCCGCGAAGAGAGCGACGAATACGCCGCCATGAGCCACCAGCGCGCGGCCAAGGCCTGGGCGGAAGGCAAGTTCGACGACGAGCTCGTGCCGGTCTCCGTGAAGCAGAAGAAGGGCGATCCGATCGTCTTTGCGATGGACGAGGGCGTGCGCGCCGACGCCACGGCCGAGAGCCTCGGCAAGCTGCGGCCCATCGAGAAGGACGGCGTGGTCACGGCCGGCAACGCCAGCCAGCAGAACGACGCCGCGGCCGCCTGCCTGGTGGTCTCCGAGGACAAGCTCGAGGAGTTGGGCCTGGAGCCGATGGGCTGGTTCGTGAGCTGGGCCGCGGCGGGCTGCGAGCCGTCGCGGATGGGGATCGGCCCGGTGCCGGCGGTGAAGCGGCTGTTCGACCGGACCGGCCTCGGCTGGGATGACATCGACCTCGTGGAGCTGAACGAAGCGTTCGCGCCGCAGGTTCTGTCGGTGCTGAAGGGCTGGGGTTGGGACGACCGCGACCGGCTGAACGTCAACGGGTCCGGCATCAGCCTCGGCCACCCGATCGGGGCGACCGGCGGGCGCATCCTGGCCAACCTGCTGCGCGAGCTGAAGCGCCGCGACGGCAAGTACGGCCTGGAGACCATGTGCATCGGCGGCGGCCAGGGCATCGCCGCGATCTTCGAGCGGGCTTAAGAGTCATGGCTCTGGATCTCGAAACCCGCGAACAGCTGATCGACACGGTCCGCCGCTTCGTCACCGAACGCCTGCGCCCGCTCGAAGCCAAGGTGGCCGAGGACGACGCCATGCCGCCTGAGGTCGTCGAGGAGATGAAGGGCCTCGGCCTCTTCGGCCTCTCGATCCCCGAGGAGTACGGCGGTCTCGACCTTTCCATGGAAGACGAGTGCCTGGTGGCGGTGGAGCTGGGGCGGACCAGCCCGGCGTTCCGCTCGACCTTCGGCACCAACGTCGGCATCGGCAGCCAGGGCCTGGTGATGTTCGGCACCGACGCCCAGAAGCAGAAGTACCTGCCGGGCATCGCGTCGGGCGAGATCATCACTTCGTTCGCGCTCACCGAGCCGGAGGCCGGATCCGACAGCGCCAACGTGCAGACCCGCGCGATCCTCGACGGCGACTGCTACGTGCTGAACGGGACCAAGCGCTACATCACCAACGCCAACAAGGCTGAGATATTCACGTTTATGGCCCGCAGCGATCCGGCCAAGGCCGGGGCCGGCGGCGTCTCGGCCTTCCTGGTGGAGCGCAAGCTTCCGGGCGTCAGCATCGGCAAGCCCGAGAAGAAGATGGGCCAGCAGGGCGCCCACATCTGCGACGTGATCTTCGACAACGTCCGGGTACCGGTCGAGAACCGGCTGGGCCGCGAGGGCGAGGGCTTCAAGGTGGCCATGCAGGTGCTGGACCGCGGGCGGCTGCATATCTCGGCGGTCTGCGTCGGGGTGGCCGAGCGGCTGATTAAGGATAGCGTCGAATACGCCAGCGATCGCAAGCAGTTCGGGCAGAATCTTAGCCAGTTCCAACTGGTCCAGGGGATGATCGCGGACTGCAAGACGGAGTCGCTGGCCGCCAAGGCGCTGACCATGGAGACCGCCCGCAAGCGCGACGCCGGCGAGAGCGTCACCATGGAGGCGGCGGCCGCCAAGTACTTCGCCTCGGAGATGGTCGGGCGCGTGGCCGACAAGGCCGTGCAGATCTTCGGCGGAGCCGGCTACATCGCCGAGTACGGCGTCGAGCGCTTCTATCGCGACGTGCGGATCTTCCGGATCTACGAGGGCACCAGCCAGATCCAGCAGGTGGTCATCGCCCGCGAGACCCTGAAGCGGGGCGGCTAGCCATGAGTGCGGAAGTCGAGAGCGCCATCTTCGACCTGCTGGCCGCCAAGGCCGCGCCCGGCAAGTCGATCTCGCCGGAGGAGGTCGCGCGTGCGGTCGACCCGGAAGGCTGGCGCCGCCTGTTGGGCCATGTCCGCGCCGTCGCCCGCGGCCTGGCGCGGCAGGGCAAGCTCGTCGTCCTGCGTCACAACAAGCCCGCCGATCCCGAGGATTTCAAAGGAGTCTATCGGCTTCGGCTGCCGCTGCCCGATGATCCGGTGAGGACGATCGAGGTCGATGAAGCGGAGGGCGACGGCGAATAGTTCGATGATGCGTTTGGTCGCCGTTCTCTTCGCCGTCCTGATGCTGGGCGGCTGTACGCCGCTCATGGTGCAGCAGGCCGGCAAGCCGCCGATCGGCTTCGTGGGGCCTCATCTCGAAGAGAGCTCGGTCGTCAGTTTCGACGGCGCGCGGCTGCCGCTGAAGCACTGGGACGCACCCGGCGCCCCCTGGGCGGTGATCGTCGCCCTGCACGGCATGAACGACTATTCCAACGCCTTCCATCTGGCCGCGCCCTGGTGGGCCGAGCAGGGGGTGACGACCTACGCCTATGACCAGCGCGGCTTCGGCGGCGCGCCCGGCCGCGGCGTCTGGGCCGGCGACGACCTGATGACCGAAGATCTGCGCACGGTCGCCTCGCTCGTGCGGCGCAAGTATCCGAACGCCGTCCTGGTGGTGATGGGCGAGAGCATGGGTGGGGCGGTGGCCGCCGAGGCCTTCGCGTCGGACCGCCCGCCCGTGGCTGACCGGCTGGTGCTGCTCTCGCCCGCGGTCTGGGGCTGGAAGGAACAGCCGCTGCCCAACAGGACGCTGCTTTGGTTCGCGGCCAATTTCACGGGCCCGAAGGTCTATACGCCGCCCAAGTGGCTGACCTCGAAGGTCAGTCCGACCGACAACCGCCAGGAGCTGATCGCCATGGGCCGCGATCCCCTGATGATCTGGGGCGCGCGCTCGGACACGATCTACGGCCTGGTGACCATGATGGGCCGGGCGTCCGACGCGGTGGGCAAGTCGGACGTGCCGACCGCCTATTTCTACGGCGCCAACGACCAGATCATCCCGAAGAACGCCGCGGTAAAGGCCGCGGCCCAGCTGAAGCCGCCACAGCGTTCGGCCTATTACGCTAAGGGCTGGCACCTGCTCACCCGCGACCATCAGGGGCCGGTGGTCTGGAAGGACATCCTATCGTTCATCCGCGATCCGGCCGCGCCGTTCCCCTCCGATCCACCGCCGATCCCCAGGAAGGTTCCGCACGAGCCCAAGCCTGATCCATCGACACGTGTCGCCGCGGGGTTGTGAGGCGGCCTCCGGGGGCGTAGAGGCTGGCGCAATTCCTCCCCACCATCCTGCGAAGTCCCCGGCATGACCTTGTTCGATTCCCCCGCTTTTGAGGGCCATGAAGGCGTCCACGCCTTCTCAGACGAAAAAACCGGCCTGAAGTGCATCATCGCGGTGCATTCCACGGCCCGTGGCCCCGCCGCCGGCGGTTGCCGCATGTGGGCCTACCCGGATGCTGAAGCGGCGCTGGAGGATGCGCTGCGGCTCTCGCGGGCGATGTCCTACAAGAACGCCATGGCCGACCTGGAGCTGGGCGGCGGCAAGGCCGTGATCATCGGCGACAGCCGCCGGCAGAAGACGCCGGCGCTGTTCGAGGCCTTCGGCCGCGCGGTCGAGGACGTGGGCGGCAAGTACTGGACCGCCGAGGACGTCGGCGTTTCGCCCGACGACCTGATGCACGCGCGCAAGCAGACCCGCTACGTCGCCGGCCTCGAGGGCCATGCGGGCGCCTCGGGCGATCCGAGCCCGGTGACCGCCGAAGGCGTGTTCCGCGGCATTGAGCTCAGCGTGCAGCGGCGTCTGAAGCGCGACCTGCGCGGGGTCACCGTGGCGATCCAGGGCGTCGGCCACGTCGGCGCCTACCTGGCCGAGAAGCTGCATGCGGCGGGCGCCAAGCTGATCATCACCGACGTCAACGAGGACGCCCTGCGCCAGGTGGCCGGCGCCACGGGCGCGAAGATCGTCACGCCGGGCGCGATCTTCGACGCTGACGCCGAGGTGTTCGCGCCTTGCGCCCTGGGCGGCGCGATCAACGCCGACACCCTGCCGCGCCTCAGGGCCAAGGTGATCGCCGGCGGCGCCAACAACCAGCTGCACGACCCGGACATCGGCCGCGCGCTCTTCGAACACGGCATCCTCTATGCGCCGGACTACGTGATCAACGGCGGCGGGATCATCAACGTGGCCGGCGAGATCCGCGCCATCGACCGCAACGAGGCCTTCGACCCGGCTTGGGTCGCCGGCAAGCTGGATCGGCTGATGCTGACCCTTGGCGAGGTCATGGACCGCTCGCTCGCCGAAAAGCGCCCGACCCACGAGGTGGCCAACGAAATGGCCAAGGCCCGCATCAGCCTGGCGGCGGAGCAGAAGGCGGCGGCCTAGGGTCGGAAGCCGGGCGACGCAGCGCTCGCCCAGCGACGAACAGGCCAAAGCCCACGAGCGCCGGCACGCCACCCAGCACGATCGGCATGATCACCATGCTGATGTCTTCGTGGTTGGAGGAGGCGATCCCGCCGATCAGGAACGCGATGAAGAACAGTGCGCCGCAGCCGCCGCACAGGAGCATCATCAGGAAGCCTACTGCGATCAGGGCCGCGCCGAAGAAGCTGCGGACAGGATCGGAATCGGCGTCGGTCACGGCTCCCCTCCCGCCCCATCGTCTCGGATGTTCGGAGGCGGACTCGGGCGCAAGGCCGGCTTGCCGCGAAAGAGGTTCAGGCCGTAGCGGAACATGGC
>JBOHKZ010000423.1:0-4330 GCA_050729355.1 Phenylobacterium sp.
CATGAGCGCAAGGGCGATCAGTCCAACCAGGCCCGGCGGTGTTTGGCTGAAGAACGTCTGCGTCGGCTGTAGGATCACCCGCCCGACCCCTTTCGGTGAGGCCGGTCGACCGGCGCCGCCGTTCCCATCAATCAGACCCGCGCCCCGACCCTCCATCGGGGAAAACACCTAGGCGCGGGCCTGAAGGGGGCTGTGGGCGCGCGCCACGTCCCCGGCGGAGGCGGGCGGGACGTCTTGGAGAGCCGCATCGCGTCCAGGACCGCGTCGGCGGGAAGGGTCCGTTACGCAGCCGGCGGCAGCGACTCCGGCCGCCAGCCGAGGACCAGCAGCAGGACGAAGAAGCCGACCACATAGGCCAGCGGCACGTACCAGCCCTGGCGCAGCCAGCGGGTGACCGAGCGGGCTTCCGGATAGAGGTTCGTCACCGCGACCCCGGCCGAGGAGCCGAACCAGATCATCGAGCCCCCGAAGCCGACGGCGTAGGCCAGGACGCCCCAGTCGTAGCCGCCCTGCTGCAGGGCCAGCGCCGTGAGGGGGATGTTGTCGAACACCGAGGACAGAAAGCCCAGGCTGAACGCCGTCGCCCACGACGCCGCGGGCAGCGACTTGACGGGCATCAACGAGGCCGCCGCCACCAGCGCGACCAGGAAGAGCGCGCCCTTGAACGCACGCCGTGTGACGCGCCAGTCCGGACTGGCGATCGCGGCGGTGACGATAAGCGCGACCCAGACCGCGATACCCAGCCAGGGGGCCAGTGGTTCACCGTCCGACAGGGCGTTGGCCGCTATATTCGCGGCGATGGCCGAGACCAGCACGACGGCCACGATGAGGACGCGGCGCCACTGGACCGGGTGGCCAGGGCGGTCGTGGCGCAGGATCGGCTGGTGCTTCTGCTGGGCGCGGGCCGCCAGCGGGGCGAAGACCAGGAAGGCCGCGGCGGAGGCGATATAGGCGTGCAGGACGGCGGTCGGGGCGACGCCCTTCAGCCACATGATGGTTGTGGTGGTGTCGCCGATGACGCTGCCGGCGCCGCCGGCGTTCGAGGCGGCGACGATGGCGGCCAGGAACCCCACGCTGACCTTGCCCTGATAGGCGTGGCGCGCCATCACCGCACCGATCACGGCCGCGGCAATGTTGTCCAGGAAGCTGGACAGCACGAAGACGATGGCGAGCAGCACGACGCCGCCCCGCCAGCCGTTCGGCAAGACGCCCGGAAGGTGGTCCGGCAGGCAGCTGCGTTCGAACTGGTTGGCCAGCACTTCGAAGCCGACCAGCAGCAGCAGCAGGTTGGCGAGCGTCACCCACTCGTGGTGCAGGTGTTCGCCCAGCGCCGGCAGGCCGTGGCCGGTGGGGAACGAGCTCACGAACCCTTGATAGAGCAGGATGACGGCGAGGCCGCTGAGCGCGACCCAAAGCGCATGGCGATGCAGGATCGCCACGCCCAACAGGATCAGGGCGAAGAGGAAGTATTCGACCGGGGCCGCCAGGATGCGGGGTCCTCCTGCGGCCAGGGTTGCCGCTTGAGCGGCGGCGGGCAGGGTCGCGACCGCGAGGCCGGCGAGAAGGATTCGGCGCATAGGCCGTATTAGCAGAGCTTCCCGTGTCCGACACGGGCTTCGCGACGGCGGCGCCCGGCTCGGCGTGATGGCGTCTGCGGCGGACCTGGGATGGCGGACGGGCGCCGGACAGACTGCGCTCTGCGTCAGGCGTCGGACGGCGTCGCTCGGGGCCACGGGGTCATCGCGTCATGCCGGGATACCAGCTTCAGGACAGCGCGAGGCCCGGCCCTGCGCGCTCACCCTTTTGTGGCGCGTTGGCTGTTGGGTTTTGCGCCCGCGGCGAGGTTCGCGGCCGTGTTGATCAGGCCGACGTGGGAGAAGGCCTGCGGGAAATTGCCGGCGAAGCGCCGGGTGCGGGGCTCATACTCTTCCGCGAGCAGGCCGACGTCGTTTCGGATCGCCAACAGCCGGGCGAAGAGCGCGTCGGCGTCGTCGTGTCGGCCGATCAGGGCGTACGCGTCCGCGAGCCAGAAACTGCAGGCCAGGAACGCGCCTTCGCCCGCGGGCAGGCCGTCGTCGCCGGTGAGGGTGTTGTAGCGCAGCACGAAGCCGTCGACGAAGAGCTCGCGTTCGACCGCCTCGACCGTCCCGACATAGCGAGGATCGCGGACGTCGACGAAGCCCACCTGGCCCAATAGCAGCAGGCTCGCGTCCAGGTCCGGCTCGCCATAGGCCCGCGTGAAGGTGTTGCGGGCGACGTCGAACCCGCGGGCCCAAACGTCGGCTTCGATCTCGCGGCGCGCGGTCCGCCACGCCGCGAGCGGCGCCTCGAGCTCAAGGGCCTCCGCCGTCTTGATGGCGCGGTCGACCGCGACCCAGGCCATCACCCGGGAGTAGGTGAAGCGGCGGCGTGGACCGCGGACCTCCCAGACGCCGTCGTCCGGGTCTCGCCAGACCTTCACGACGTGGTCGACCAGAGTGCGCTGCAGGCTCCATGCGGCGGCGGTGGTCGGCAAGCCGCCGCGCCGGGCCTGGTGGAAGGTGTCCATCAGCTCGCCGTAGACGTCGAGCTGGAACTGGGTGTGGGCCGCGTTGCCGATCCGCACCGGCCTCGACTGGCCATAGCCGGCCAGCCAGTCGGCCGTCCACTCCAGGAGGCGTCGTTCGCCTCCGATGCCGTACATGATCTGCATATCGGCCGGGTCGCCGGCGACGGCGCGGTGCAGCCAGTCTCGCCAGGCGGAGGCCTCGTCGTAGTAGCCGGCGTTCATCAGCGCGAGCAGGGTCAGGGTGGCGTCGCGGATCCAGCAGAACCGGTAGTCCCAGTTGCGTTCGCCGCCGAGCTGTTCGGGGAGTGAGGTCGTCGGGGCGGCGACGAGTCCTCCGGTGGGCGCGAACGTCAGGGCCTTCAGCGTGATCAGCGAGCGGTGCACCGCCTCCTTGTAAGGCCCGACGACCGTGCTCCTGGACAGCCAGTCGCGCCAGAAGGCGTCGGTCTCCTGCAGCGCCCTCTCCGGATCGATCCCTGGCCGGGCCGGCAGGTGCGACGGCTGGTGGCTCAGTGTGAAGGGAACGACGTCCCCCGCTTCGACGGTGAAGTCCGCGACCGTGGTCATCGCCTCACCCCGGATCTCAAGCGGCGAACGCAGGATCACCATCGAGGGGCCGGCGATCGCGCTCAGGCCGCCGTCCGGCTTGCGGGTGACCCAGGGGACCGTGCGGCCGTAGCCAAAGCGCAGGACCAGGTCCATGCGCATCGGCACGCGTCCGCGGCGGCCTTCTACCCGCCGCACGATGTCCGAGGTGGCGCTGCGCGGCGGCATGAAGTCGGTGAGCGCGACGGACCCTTGCGCCGTCTCGAAGACGGTCTCGAGAATGAGCGTGCCCGGACGATAGCGGCGCGACACCTCGAAAGCCGCCGCCGGGGCGATGCGCCAGTAGCCGTTGTCGCGCGTCCCCAGAAGGGCCGCGAAACAGGCGTCGGAATCGAACCGCGGCCAGCACAGCCAGTCGATGGACCCATCGCGGTCCACCAGGGCGGCCGTCTCGCAATCGCCGATGAGCGCATGGTCGGCGATCGGGCCGATCGGACGGGCCGCGGGATCAGCCACCTGTGGCGAAGCCCGGATAGAGCGTCATGCCGCCGTCGACAAACAGCGTCGCCCCGGTCACGTAGTCGGCGGCGTCCGACGCCAGCCACACCGCCGCGCGCGCGATGTCGTCCGGCTCCCCGATGCGCTTGTAGGGCACGAGCCGCATCAGGTCTCGGTAGGCCTCGGGCGAGCGCCAGGCCGAGGTGTTGATCGGCGTTCGCACGGCGCCCGGCGCGATGGCGTTGACCCGGATGCGCCGGGGCGCGACCTCTTGGGCCAGGCTTTCCATGAGCATCATCACGCCGCCCTTGGACGCGGCGTAGTTGGCGTGGCCGGCCCAGGGCACCTCCTGATGCACCGAGCTCATGCAGATGATCTTGCCCGTGGCCGCCGAGACCGCGGGCTCGGGTCCGCGCGCATTGAACAGGCGGACCGCCTCCCGCGCGCAGAGGAACTGGCCGGTCAGGTTCACGGCGATGACCCTGTTCCACTGGTCGAGGCTCATCTGCTCGAAGGGCGCATCGCATTGCAGGCCGGCGTTGCAGACGACGATGTGCAGGGTCCCGAGGGCGTCCGCCGCCCGGGCGACCATCGCAATCACCTGGTCCTCCCGGCTGACGTCGGCCTTCACTTTCAGCGCCCGGCGGCCCAGCGTGGTGATCTCATGGGCGACCTCATCGGCCGCGTCGGCGTCGACTAGGTAGTTGATCGCCACATCGGCGCCGGCCCGCGCCAGGC
>JBOHKZ010000424.1:0-12345 GCA_050729355.1 Phenylobacterium sp.
GTCCGCGCCCGCGCCACCCAGGCGCTGTTCGACGCCACGCGCGACTTCTCCGCCAGCGCCGAGGAGAGCTTCATCCACGAGCGCCTGGCCCACCATCTGGCCGCCGCAGCCCGCGGCTCGGCCCTGGTCCACGCCGACGGCGCCACCTTCACCGCGCCGGAAAACGCCGTCGCGCCGTCCGAAGACCTGCTGCGCCAGGTCCAGGCGCTGGCCGGCGGCGCCTGGCCGAACGGCGTCGCCACCTCGTTCATGGACGGCTGGACGTTGCGCCCGCTCTACGCCGACGGCGCGGCGCTGGGCGTCGCGGCCTGGCGCTCTCCGGCGGGCGGCCAGCGCGCCGCCGACGAGCAGACGCTCCTGGAGATCCTGGCCGACGCCGGGGCCGCGGCCGTCGCCCGCGCCCGCCTGGCCGCCGCCAAGGCCAACGCCGAGGCCCGCGCCCGCACTGAGGAGCTGCGCAACGCCCTCCTGTCGTCCATCAGCCACGACCTGCGAACCCCGCTCGCCGCCATCATGGCGTCGGCCTCCAGCCTGCAGGAGTTCGGCGAGGGTTTCGACGTCGCCACCCGCCGCGACCTCACCGCCACGATCCAGGAAGAAAGCGAGCGGATGAACGCCTTCGTGGCGAACCTGCTCAACATGACCAAGCTGGAGGCCGGCGCGCTCGCGGTCCAGCGCACCCGCTTCGACATCCACGAGGTCATCGACCGGACCACCCGCCGCCACGGCGTGGCCCACAAGCGCACCATCATCGCCGCCACGCCCGGTCATGACCTGGAAGCCGCCGGCGACCCGGTGCTCTTCGAACAGGCGCTGGGCAATATCGTCGAGAACGCGGTGCGCTACTCGCCGCCCGGCAGCACGGTCCACATCGCCTGCGAACGCGAAGGCGGCGAGGCTGTGGTCCGCGTCATCGACGAGGGTCCGGGCGTCCCGGCCCACGACCTCGCCCGCATCTTCGACAAGTTCTACCGCTCGCCCGCCGTCACCGCGACGACAGGCACGGGCCTGGGCCTCTCGATCGCCCGCGGCTTCATGGAAGCCATGGGCGGCTGCGTCACCGCCCAGAACCGGCCAAAGCCCGAGCGGGGCCTACTGGTCACTCTCACCCTGGGGCTCGCCCAATAGTCCGCATGCCAACAGTCCGCGTCAAAGACAGTCACCCCGCCGCGTCCGATGGTCCCGCCCGCCTCCTTCTGGTCGACGACGAGCCGCAGATCGTCCGCGCCCTCACCCCGGCTCTCACCGCCGCCGGCTACGTCGTAGAGACCGCCGCCACCGGCGAAGCGGCGCTTTCCCTGATGGCCGGCGCGCCCAGCGACGTGATCATCCTCGACCTCGGCCTGCCCGACATCGACGGCAAGGAGGTCATCCAGCGCGTGCGCGAGTGGTCCGAGGCGCCGATCATCGTGCTCTCCGCTCGCGATCTCGAGACCGAGAAGATCGCCGCCCTCGACCTCGGCGCCGACGACTTCGTCAACAAGCCGGTGGGCGTCGGCGAACTGCTGGCCCGGGTGCGCGCCTCGCTCCGCGGCCGCGACCGTCGCTTCACCGCCCAGACCAGCGTCAAGGCCGGCGACCTGGAGATCAACTTCCTCACCCGCCGCATCCAGATCCAGGGCCAGGAGGTTCGCCTGACCCCGCGCGAGTACGATCTCCTGCGGATGCTCGCCCGTCATGCCGGGCGGGTCGTGACCCACAAGCAGGTGATCACCGCCGTCTGGGGCCCCGACGCCCAGGTCGACGCCCAGTTCGTCCGTGTCCTGGTGGCCCAGCTCCGCCAGAAGCTCGAACTCGAGCCCTCCTCCCCGCGCATCGTCCTCACCGAACCCGGCGTAGGCTACCGCCTCAAGGCCGACGACGACGGGTGATGCCGGCTCAGTTGAGCCTCAAATTCGATGGCCCCCAATACCTGTCATCCCGGGCGCAGCGAAGCGGAGACCCGGGACCCAGGGGCAATTGCAGTGCGGCGGCCCTGGCTCCCGGATCGGCCCTGCAGGCCGTCCGGGATGACAAAGGGTTTTCGGATCAGGCCGCGTCCTGCTCTGCGTCCGCCGCCATCTCGGCGGCGGGTGAGGTGGCGACGCTGAGGGCCTGGTAGAGGGCGGCGATCTCGATCGGCTTGGCGACGTGTCCGTCCATGCCGACCGCCAGGTACTGCTTGATCTGGTGCGACATGGCGTTGGCGGTTAGCGCGATGATCGGCGTGCGCGGACGGCCGGTCTCGGCTTCGCGCTGGCGGATGCGGGCGCTGGCGCTCAGGCCATCCATCACCGGCATCTGGATATCCATGAGGATCAGGTCCCAGGGCTCCGCTTCCCAGGCCTCCAGCGCGGCCTTGCCGTCTTCGACCACGTGGGGATCGACGCCGAGCTGGTGCAGCAGGGTCTTCAGGACGAGCTGGTTGACCGCATTGTCCTCAGCGGCCAGCACCCGCAGGTCCATGCTGACGGCTTCTTCCTGCACGGGGGGCGCGGGCGCCGGGATGCTCTCGTCGCCGATGCGTTCCAGGGGGATCAGCAGCTCGAAGCGCGAGCCGAGGCCCAGTTCGCTCTCCACGCCCATCCGGCCGCCCATCAGCTGGGCGAGCTCGCGGCAGATCGCCAGGCCAAGGCCGGTGCCGCCGAAGCGCCGGGTCGTGGAGGAGTCCAGCTGGTCGAACTTGCCGAACAGGCGCGGCAGGTTCTCAGGCGCGACGCCCGGGCCGGTGTCGCGCACCGTCACCGACAGCATGCCCTCGGAATAGGTGGCGCTGACCCGGATCTCGCCCTGCTCGGTGAACTTCAGCGCGTTGGAGATCAGGTTGTAGAGGACCTGGCGGATGCGGCTGGGATCGCCACGGTAACGGCCGTGCGCGCCCTGCGTGTCCAGGGCGAAGGAGAGCCCCTTCTTGTTGGCGATCGCGGTGAAGGCGGAATAGGCGCCGCGGGCCACCTCGCTCAGGTCGAATTCGACGATCTCGAGTTCCAACTTGCCCGCCTCGATCTTCGACAGATCGAGGATGTCGTTGAGGATCGCCAGCAGCGATTCCCCGGACTGGCGGATCACGCCCAGCCGGTCCTGCTGCCGCGCGGTCAGGCGATCGGCCGTCATCGCCTGCGCCATGCCCAGCACGCCGTTCAGCGGCGTGCGGATCTCGTGGCTCATGGTGGCGAGGAAGGCGCTCTTGGCGGCGTTGGCGGCTTCCGCCCGGGCCTGTGCCGCCCGCAGGTGTCGCGCGCCTCGGCGTTGCAGGATCACCAGGCCGGCCGTGGCGATCAGCAGGAAGACGCCCAGCACGATGACCCAGCGCTGCGCGCGGACGGCGGCGGCGGTGACTTCGCTGTCGCGCCGCGCCGTCTCCAGTTGGTTCTGCAGGCCGCCGGTCACCTGCCGGACGCTGCCGTAGACTTCGCCGGCGCGCTGCCAGCGCTGCTGCTGCTCGAATTTCCGGAACAGCGGATAGGCGCCCGCCGCGTCCCCGGCCGCGTATTTCAGCTCGGCCTCGACCTCCAGGATCCGGGCCTTGGCCTTCGGCGGCGCGTCGGCTTGCGCGGCGTAGGCGGTGAGCCGGTCGTAGTCGGCCCGCCCGCCGCCCAGGTCACCTGTCCGGGCCCGGGCGATGGCCCGCATCGGCAGAATCGAGCGCCGCAGGAATTCCGCGCCGGTCATCTTGTCATCCAGCCCGGAGAAGCACCTGAGCACCTCTCTAGGGCCTTGGAACCCCTCGGCGAACAGGCCGCAGAGGTTGGCGTCCCAGGCGGCCAGGTGGCTCAGGTCTGAAACGGCGGTCAGCTTGTGGTGCGCCTCGACGAGCTTGCGCGCCGTGGCCTCCTGGCCAAGGTCGATGGCCATGCGGCCGAGGTTGTACAGGGCGTCGAAGTCAGGGCGCGGATAGGCCGGCTCCGCGAACTCGAACTGCGACCGCTGGAACGCCGCGGCGCTGCCGTCGAGGTCGTTCAGGCTCATCAGGGAAAGCCCGATCATCTCCCAGACCACCGCCTCGGCGGCGCCGGTTTCCGGCTGGCCCTTTGGGATGGTCTGTTCGGCCGCCGACAGCAGGCGAAGCGCGGCTCCGGCGTCGCGTTCGTCGATCTGCACGCGAGCCCAGAGCGCGTCGGCCACGACCTTGGCGTACCAGTCGGTCTGCCGGGCGCGGGCGCTGCGAAGCGCTTCCAGGGCGCCGGCGTCCCCCTCGTCGTAGCGCGTCCCCAGGGCGTTGAGCTCGGCCACGGCGACGTAGCGCTTGTCGCCCTGGCGGGCCGCGTTCTTCGTCAGAAGGGCGTTGTACTTCCCGGCCAGGCCGAATTCCGACTGGCCGCGCAGGATGGTGACCACATGCTGCAGCCGCTGCAGCGATTCATGGTCCGAGCGCGCCGCGGCGGTGTCGCCGAAGACCTCCAGCTCGCGGAATGAGGTTTGCGCCGCGCGCGCCTGGATGCGATCGGCGAGCTGGCTCGGCGAAGCCGTCCGCCCAGCTTCCGCATGGGCTCCGGAGGCGACCGCAAAGGCGAGCGCAATGGCGGCGGCGAAGCGAAACACCAGACCCACGTCCCCCCGGACTCCCTCAGATTCGTCAGCATCGCCCATGTTCCTTTAGGAATTGTGGAGAACGTGGTTGCCCAAATGCGGACAAGTGACTTGACGCCCCGCGGCCCAGCGCTCCCATTCAGCCCTTGTGCGAACCCACGGCGCCCCCAGATTCAAAGGCGTGCGTAGGAGAATGGCGTGTCGTCACCGTTCGACGGATACGAAGTCGAAGCTCGGATGCGTCCGGACGCCGACGAGTGCGCGTTCGATCTCGATCACACGCTGTCCGCCGTCGTGGCCCTCGAGGCGCGGATTCCTGAGGACGCCCTGACGGCGGTGACGCTCGGCTCCCGGCGCCTCGGCAATGGAACGGTCATCGGTCCCAACGGCCTGGTCCTCACCATCGGCTACCTGATCACCGAGGCCGTCGAGGTCACCCTCACCCTGAACAACGGCGGACGCGTCGCCGCGCACGCGCTTGGCGCCGATCCGGTCACCGGCTTGGGCCTGGTCCAGAGCCTGGAACCGCTCGACCTACCGGCCCTGCCGCTGGGCGATTCCCGCACGCTGGCGGCCGAAGACGCCGTGATCATCGCCGGCGGCGGCGGCCGGGCCCACGCCGCCGCTGGCCACGTGCTCGCGCGGATGCCGTTCGCGGGCTACTGGGAGTATCTGCTCGACGATGCGATCATGACCGAGCCCGCCCACCCGCACTGGAGCGGCGCGGCCCTGATCGGCGCGGCCGGTCAACTGCTGGGGGTCGGCTCCCTGAACCTGCAGCGGCAGTCGCGCAGCGGCCTGAAGCCGCTCAACATGTTCGTCCCCTCGGAGCTCCTGCCGCCGATCCTCGACGACCTGGCCAAAGGCCGGCCGCCGCATCCGCCGCGCCCCTGGCTGGGCGTCCTGGCGCAGGATGTCGGCGATCACGTGGTGGTCTTCGGGACCAGCCCCAGGGGGCCGGCGGCCCGCGCCGAACTCCGCGCCGGGGACATCATCGTCGCCGTCGCCGAGCGCCCGGTCTCGGACCTCGCGGATTTCTACACCCGGCTCTGGGCCCTGGGACCGGCCGGCGCGGACGTTCCCCTGCGCATCCAGCGCGAAGGCGACGTCTTCGACGTGGAAATCCGCTCCGCCGATCGAACCGCCCTCCTCAAGAAGCCCAGGTTCAATTGACCCGGAAAGTGGCTTGAAACGATAGAGCTTCCCTCCTGTCCGGCTCGGCGTAATACTACCAGTGCTGGTGAGGTGACGGGCGCCGGCGATTGGTTTTGAGAAGCGCCCAGGACGGCTGTCGATGCCGAACGTCAACCTCTCCACCCTGAGTGGTCCGGAGCTCCGCCGACTGCTCGACTCGGCCCGCCAGCGTGGCGAGGCCGCCCTGTCCTATCGAATCCTGCAGGAGATGGAGGCGCGCCGGGAAGGCGGCGACCGAAAGGGGCTGTTCGCGCTCCGGCGTTCGGCCGAGCCGCGGACCGTCGCGGTGAACCTGGGCGACCCCATGGCGCGCGACGACGAGGACGACGTGCCGCCGATGCCCTTCTGGCGCGCGCCGTCGCAGGTCGCCGAGGTCTCGGCGGAGCCGGAGCCGGAGCCGCCGCCCCCCGATCCCGCCCCGCGCCGCTCACGTCGACGCGAGCCCCTGCCCGAGCCGGCCCCGATGCGGATCGAGCCGGTCGCCGCGTTTGACGATGAACCGCCCCCACTGGAGCCCGATGCGCCCCTCCGGATGCGCTTCGCCGATCCGGAGCCGCCCGACGACCCCGCGGACGCAGCCCAGGACTGGGACCTACGGATGCACCCTCCCGCAGTTAAGACCTCCGGCCCGGCGCGCGGATTGCGCCGCGGGCTCGCCGCCGGTTTCGCAGTGGGCATCGCCGCCGGCGCCGCCCTCGGCTGGTGGGTCTGGGGGACGCGTGAGACGCCGTCGCCGCCGCCTGTCGCCCCTGCCGTCGCGCCCATCCAGACCGCGGCGCTTACCTCCCCGCCTCCGCCGGCTCCGGCCCCCGCCGTCGCCGCGGCCGAAACCGCCCCTGCGCCATCGCCGGAGCCGGACATCGAGCCGACGCCGCCCGAGTCCGCACAGGCCTATGACGACGCCGACGCCCCGGCGCCCGAACCGCAACCCGCGCCGCCCGCCCACCGCGAGGCCAACGCCTGCGACGCCCAGCCGACGCCGGCGGACCGTACGATCTGCAGCGAGCCCCAGCTTCGCGAGCTGCAACGCCAACTGCGCCAGGCCTACAACGAGGCGTTGGAGGCCCACGAGGACCGCGCCCTCCTGCGCCAGCGCCAGCTCGCCTGGGCCAGCGCCCGCGACGCCGTTGCCGATCCCGACCGCCTCACCCACCTATACGAGGAGCGCATCCGCAAGCTGAACGCCGCGACGGCCGCCGCGCGGCAGGCGCGCTAAGCCGTCGACAGTGCGGGTCGCGGAACACCGGAGAAGGCCAATGCCTCACACCTCGATCCCTTCAGTCCTCGCCGCCGCGCTGGTTGCCGCGGCCGGCGCTACGGGCGCGGCGGCGGCCGCCCCGGACAAGGCGCCCGACAGCGCCTGCTTCGCCAGCGTGAATTGGAAGGGCTGGAGCGCGCCGGGCGACGGCGATTTCCTCTACCTGCGGGTCGGCCTGCGCGACATCTACCGTGTCGACCTCACCCCCGGTACGCGGGTCAGCAAGGGCGCGGACAATTTCCTGGTCAATGAGATCCGCGGATCGAACTGGATTTGCTCGCCGCTGGACCTCGACCTGCAGCTCTCCGACCACAATGGTTTCCGCCAGCCGCTCATTGCGCGGGGCCTGCGAAAGCTCTCGCCCGCCGAGGTCGCCGCGATCCCGCGTAAGGACCTCCCCTGAGGCCGGCCGGCCACGAGGGCTGCGGCGCTTAGTGAACCCCGAAGTAGCGCCGGGTGCCGACGACCTGGAACGTGCGATCGTGGACCACGACCTGGACGTCGCTCCCGGCGACCGCCAATCGCGTGGCCAATGCATGGGCTCCCGCTTCGGCGGCGGCGCCGGACGAAAACATCAGTGACTCACAGCGTTCGACATCGACCCGCCAACCTGCATCCATGGGCAGGACGTCCAGGCGCATGGCCTCCATAGCCATCCCTCTCTGCCAAGAGTTGGGGCCGCCCGAATTGGCTGCCCACGGTTCAGCCTGCCAGCACCCCTATGCCCCCGCATTTACTTATGTTTAGGCCGCAAAGCAGGTCCCGCTTCGGATAACCCGACTTTACCATTCCTGTTAACGAACGCTGGTCTTCGAACGTGTTATACGTGCCTGACAATCGCGAGGCGCAGATGGTCAGCGTGCAGGCAAGGTTTAACGGAGAGGGCCTTTGGCGACAGCTCACGCTGCCGCTGACCGTGCAACTCGCCCAGACCGTCGCTGGCGCCGCCAAGGGCCTCAACCTCGGCGATCAGGTGAAGGTCGTTCCCACCGGCGACACTGGGCGGCGGCTCGATATCCGCGTCTGACCCGCGCCCCGGCGCGTGTGAAATCTAGACGTACGCGCTAAGCGCGAGTAGCGTCAGGCCAAGTGACCGAACCTCCGCCTCGCACGCCAGAGAGAAGCGACGCGGGTTCTTAGACCGCACCGGCGGATGCTCGCCGTCATCGCGGTCCCGATTGCGTGACTTTTGGAAACGGCCGCCCAAGGGCGGCGGAGCCTCGGAGGTATGCGGTATGCGCTGCGCGATCCTGCCTGTGTTCTGCAAGGGTACCGAACGCCAGACCACGTTGACCGTCGAGTGGCTTCGGCTGCTCGGTACGGCCGTGGATGCCTATTATAACCGGCAGTCGGGCGGCCGGGAGAACCTTGCCTGCACCGTCTTCGACTGGCGTCAGATTGCGCTGACCACGGAGGAGTGGTCGGCGGCGGGCTTTCTGGTGGGCCGGCAGGTCTACGAGGCCATGGCCGACGAGGGGATCCTGCGGCGTGAGGACTTCGACCACTTTGTCGTTCTGATCGACGACGTGGCCTCTCGCTCAGGCGTCACGCCAAATGAAGCGCCGGAAACGTCTCTGATCTCCGCGAGGGATACGACCGCGACGCTCGTGGCCCATGAACTCGGGCACCGGTTCAACGCCGGGCATTCCTTCCTGGAAGGCCCGGACGGGCCCATTGAGTATGGCGGCCGCTTCTGCGTCATGGGCGCCGAGGGCGGGAAGCACGATTTCCTCGACGCCGCCCTCAATGTGCCCCCAGGCGGCGCGATGAGCGCCAACGCCCGCAGCGGCCCGGGCATGTGCTTCGCGAATCTCGTAGCGACCGGTTGGGCCGCCTCCGCAGAGCACGCCGTCCGGCTGCAGCCGTTCGCCAATGGCGCGCTGTCGACCGTCATAGAGTTGGCGGCGCTCGATGGCGCGCCGCCGCTTGGTCATTCAGGATTGCCCGTCGCCTGCATTATCGAACTCGATGACTGGTACATCGTCGAGTATCGCTCTCCGAAAGTCGCATATGACGTCGGGGTCCCGAATACCATGTCGCCACGGCTTGGCGATCTTGTCCTCTACCGCTCGCCGGCCAACGCTCCGCTCTTCCCCTTGCAAGTGGCGACCGCCGAAGTCTTCACCGGCAGCATCCTCACCACCGGCGGCGATGGGTCCCTGGCGCTCTCCCTCGCCAACGCCATCGGGGGCGTCCCGGGCCTGCCGCTTCAATTGACCGTGCTGAGCGTCGACCCGGCAGGCAAGAAGGTCAGCCTGCGGCTCGAACGCCGCCTGGGAAAACCACCGCAGTTCGAGCGCACCGAGGACATCTTCGATTTCCTGCAATGGGGCATCGCCGGCCGCGACCTTGGCGAGCAGAGCCAGACCGGCGTGCTGCCGATGCTGAGGACGCTCGCGGAGATCCATCACCTGTCGCGGCAGCAAGGACTGGCCGGCCCCCGCGATCGCGCGGCGCTTCAGCAGGCGTTGCAGGTCCGCATCGGCGAACTGGAGACACTTTCTCGCACCATAAAGCTCTAGCGGCCCCTATCCCCGCCTCCTTCCCAACGCTAACGTCCGCGCAAAATCACCGACCGCATTTGTGCGCGGCGGACAGCAGCGTTGGGGGACTAGACCAGGATGACCGATACGCCCGCCGCCGGGGCCGCGCCGCGCGCCGCCAAGGCCGCAAAACCATTCTTCTCCGAGGGCTATAAGCGGCTCGTGCTGGCGCTCCTGGTCAGCGCCTACACGTTCAACTTCATCGATCGCACGATCATCGCCACCATCGGCCAGGCGATCAAAGTCGACCTGAAGATCACCGACACCCAGCTAGGTCTGCTGGGCGGGCTCTATTTCGCGCTCCTCTACACCCTGTTGGGCATCCCCCTGGCGCGCTTCGCCGAGCGGTTTTCACGGGTCAACATCATCGCCGGCGCGATCCTCATCTGGTCGGGCTTCACCGCGCTCTGCGGTTCCGCCCAGAGCTTCGCCATCCTGGCCGCCTACCGCTTCGGCGTCGGTGTCGGCGAGGCGGGCCTCTCGCCGCCCGCCCACTCGCTGATCAGCGACTATTTCGAACCCAAGAAGCGCGCCTCGGCTCTGGCGGTCTACAGCTTCGGCATTCCGCTCGGCACCATGATCGGCGCCGTCGCCGGCGGCTGGCTGGCCCAGAACCTCGGCTGGCGCGTGGCCTTCGTGGCGGTCGGCGTGCCCGGCATCCTCATCGCGCTCGCCATCAAGCTCCTGATGAAGGAGCCGCCGCGTGGCCACTCGGAACCCGACCCGCACCCGTCGCTCGCCGAAGACGTCACCATCGAGGAACCGGCCAAGCCGCCGATGACGCTCGCCTCCGAGTTCAAGGAGATCGGCGCGGTCGTCAAAATCCTGTTCGGCAAATGGCCGGTCATGCACATGGTGCTGGGCGTCACCATCGCCTCGTTCGGCTCCTACGGGTCGGGCCAGTTCGTGCCGCCCTACTTCATCCGCACCTTCGGCCTCGACTATGCGACCGTCGGCCTGATCACCGGCCTGGTCGGCGGCTTCTCGGCGGGCCTCGGCACGCTGGTCGGCGGCTTCCTCACCGACCGGCTCTCCAAGCGCAGCCCGCGCTGGTACGCGCTCACCCCGGCGTTCGGCCTGGCCATCGCCACGCCGATCTACATCGCCGCCTACCTGCAGCCGTCGTGGCAGTCGGCCGCCCTGATCCTGCTGGTCCCGGGCATCTTCCACTACACCTACCTCGGCCCGACGTTCGGCGTGGTCCAGAACATGGTCGACACGCGCCGGCGCGCCACGGCCACGGCGATCCTGTTCTTCTTCCTGAACCTGATCGCGCTCGGCGGCGGCCCGCCCTTCGTGGGCTGGGTGATCGATCACTTCGCCGCGTTCAACTTCGCCCATCCCGGCGTGAACTCGATCACCTCGGCGATCGCCGGCTTCGGCGCCTCCGACACCCACGGCTTCCAGGCCACCTGCCCCGGCGGCGTAGCTCCGGCCGGCGCGGCCGCTGAACTCGGCGCCCACTGCAAGGCCTCGGTCGCGCTGGCCACCCGCCAGGGCGTCATCGTCGGCATCTGCTTCTACCTCTGGGCCTCGGTGCACTACTTCCTGGGCTCGATCGGCCTGGTGAAAGCCATGTCCAAAGCCCGCGCGGACCGCGGCGAAAGCGACTGACCTAGCCCAAGGCCCTGTCATCCCGGACGGCCGAAGAGCCGATCCGGGACCCAGGGGCCAAGCGCACTGCAGTTGCCCTGGGTCCCGGCTCACCGCTACGCGGCGTCCGGGATGACAATGAGTTTCTGTGGCTGCCAGGCCGGCTACTGATTGAGCGAGGACCCGACGTCAGTACACCACTCGATACTCGGCGCCGTTGGAGAACAGGCAGACGCCGCTCCCATGCGCATTGGGGGTGTCGTTTATGACCTCGCAGTGAAGGGTTACGCCGCTGGGTCCCTTCATATCGACGAAGCCCGGGTCGCCCCCCACTATGCCGCGGCGACCAGAAATCGTGTACGCGCCCCCGGGCCTGTCGATGCCGCGCGACTTGCCATAGGCGCCAACCGTACCGCCGACCTTGACCTCAAATCGGCCTCTCAGGATCTCGCCGTCCCGCATCTTGAGCCAGATGTCGCCGCTTCCGCCCTGTCCCTCAAGGTATCCATTGAGAGGTCCGATGGCCTGGGCTTCGCGGTTTTCCGGGGAGAGCGCCAGGATACGGGACGTGGCGCTGGCGCCCAACAGAAGTGGGCCGGCCGCGCAGAGCGCCAGTACGCCGATCCTAGCCCCACTCAATGTCATGGCGAGGTCTCCGAACGCCCCTGAGAGCAGCCGCACCGGGGCCGCGTACGACCTCGACTACCAAGGGTGCGCACGGCGGAGCTCTCGTGGGTATAAGGTCGATCCCGGGGGCCACGCTCAAGTCGTCGGCAACAACCCCCGCGAGCAGTCCCTGTAACATTCGCGCCACGCCCGACTGCTTAATAGATCAACGAACGCTGCAATCTTGACAGGAATCCGCGACGCAGCGGCATCCTCCGGGATCGGACGGTCGCCACCGTGCGCCGTTCATGGCAGGGGACCGAAATAGCAATGAAACGTCTCACGGGGGGCTACGCCTCCTTAGCCCTCGCGGCGATCGCCGCCAGCGCAGGGTTTACACCGGCGTACGCGCAGAGCGCCGACGTCTCTGAAGTCATCGTCACCGGGTCGCGGATCCGCACCAGTCCGCTGGAGCAGAACCAACCGATCGTGCAGATCGACCAGGAGGCCGTCGCCAAGACCGGCCTCACCTCCACCGTCGATGTGCTGCAGCGCATCCCGTCGGCGGCCGGCGGCCTGAACAGCAAGTTCAACAACTCCGGCAACCTCGGCAACCCGCCGGACGGCGGCGGCGTCGGCGCC
>JBOHKZ010000425.1:0-23281 GCA_050729355.1 Phenylobacterium sp.
ATCCCACCGACGACATGCTGGTGATGCAGGAGGAGATCTTCGGCCCGGTCCTGCCGGTGATCACCTACAAGTCGCTCGAGGAAGCCATCGGCTACGTCAACGCCCACGACCGCCCGCTCGGCCTCTACTACTTCGGCGCCGACGCCGACGAGGAGGCCAAGGTGCTTAGCCAGACGACGTCAGGCGGCGTCACGGTCAACGACGTGATCTTCCACGTGGCCCAGGAAGAGCTGCCGTTTGGCGGCGTCGGCCCCTCGGGCATGGGCAGCTACCACGGCGTCGACGGCTTCCGCGAGTTCAGCCACCGCAAGTCGATCTACCACCAGCTCAAGAAGGACCTCGGCCCCATGAAGGCGCTGCGCCCGCCCTACGGCGAGGGCGTGCGGAAGTACATCGCAGGCGCGCTGAAGGGCTGACGGCCAACCCATCCTTTGTCATCCCGGACGGCCGAAGAGCCGATCCGGGATGACAAAGGATGACGGAGGCCGCCTCAGCCCTTCGGCGTCAGCTTGACGATCTTGCCGACCGGGCCGTCCTGCAGGAGGTAAACCGCCCCGTCCGGGCCCTGGCGGATGTCGCGCCAGTTGGCGACGTTGGGCATCTCCAGCCGCTCCTCGCCGACCACCTTTTCGTTCTTGATGGTCAGGCGGGTGACGGCGCCGCCGGGCAGGCCCTGCGGCTGCTTTCCGGAAATCAGCAGGCTGCCTTTCCACTTCGGGAAGAGGCTGCCCGTGTAGAAGATCATGCCTGAGGGCGCGATCACCGGATCCCAGTAGTAGAGCGGCTGCTCCATGCCGGGCCGCTGCGTCTCGCCGCCGGTGATCGGCGTCTTGGCCGGCCCGTAGTTCACGCCGTAGCTGATGGTCGCCCAGCCATAGTTCTTGCCCTTGCGCGCGATGTTGATCTCGTCGCCGCCTTGCGGACCGAACTCGACCTCCCAGAGCTCGCCGGTCTGCGGGTGCAGCGCCGCGGCCTGGACGTTGCGGTTGCCGTAGGTCCAGATTTCCGGCCGCGCGCCGTCCTTGCCGACGAAGGGGTTGTCCTTCGGGATCGAACCATCGGGGTTGATCCGCACGATCTTGCCGAGCCCGCTCGCCAGGTCCTGCGCCTGCTTCTGGCCCTCCAGGATCGAGCGCTCGCCCTGCGTCACGAAGAGCTTGCCGTCGCGCGCGAACACCAGCCGCGAGCCGAAATGGAGGTTCGACGCCAATGACGGCTTCTGGTGGTAGATCACCGTCAGCCCTTCGATGCGGGGACTGGGCCCCTCCACCAGCTTGCCGCGCGCCACCGCGGTGTTGTTGGTCCCGTCCGCCTGCGGCTCGGCGTAGCTTAGGTAGATCAGCTTGTTGGTCTTGAACGCGGGGTCGAGAACGACGTCCAGCAGGCCGCCCTGGCCCTTGGACATCACCGCCGGCGTCCCGGCTACCGGCTCGGACAGCGTCCCGGCCTTGGCCACGATGCGCAGGTTCCCGAGGATCCGCTCGGTCACCAGCATGCGGCCGTCCGGCAGGAAGGCCAGCGACCAGGGGAACTTCAGACCCTGGGCCACCACCGTCGCGTCGAATGCGACGCCCAGCTTCTCCTCCGGAGCGCGAGTCTGACCGGCGTAGGCGGGCTTGTAGGGGGTGATCGGCGGCCGCTTCTCGACCTGGGCCTGGGCCGTCGCGGCCATCGCCAGGGTGAACGCCAGCGCGCTCGCGCCGATCCAAAGCTTGCTCGAAGCCATCCGTCGTCTCCTCCTCGTCACTCCACCGGCCTATGGCCAAGCCGGGCTCAAGTCCATCATTTCGGGTCGGCGGGCGCCCACCCGTTGCGCCAATCGCCGCCATGGGTTTCAAGGCGTGACAACGGGAGTTTGCCGATGAAGTTCGTTTTGGGCGCCACGCTTACCCTGGTCGCCGGCGTTGCGATCCTCGCCACCTCGGCCGTCGGCCAGACGGCGCCGGACAAGTCCAAGGGCCAGGCGATCTTCGAGGAACGTTGCAAGGCCTGCCACGATCCGGCCGTCGACCGCGCCCCGCCCCGCGAAGAACTCGCCGCCAAGCCGCCCGCCGACATCATAGCCGCGCTGACCACCGGCCCAATGGTCCCGATGGCGGAGGGGCTGACGCCGGAGGACAAGCAAGGGGTCGCCGCCTACCTGACGGCCAAGCCCTAGTTGGTCCCCCAACAACTGTCATCCCGGGCGCAGCGAAGCGGAGACCCAGGACAACCGCAGAGGGCTTAGCCCTGCGTCCCGGATCGGCCCTTCGGCCGTCCGGGATGACGGGGTTTTAGAGAGCGCTCAGACCGGCTCCAGCGGGCGATAGGGTTCGGCCGGGAGCTCCACGGCGATGGTCTGCCCGGGTTCGATCAGACCGCCCTGGATCACCACGCCCATGACTCCGGCCTTGCGGATCAGTTCGCCGTTTGGCCCCTTGCCCAACACCGCCCGCGTCAGGCCGCGCTCGTAGCCGTCCAGTTGGGCGCAGGGGTTGCGCAGCCCAGTCACCTCGATCACCGCTTCGGGTCCGATGCGCAGGCGCGCGCCGGTCGGGAGGTCGAGCAGGGCCAGGCCCTCGGTGGTGATGTTCTCGCCCATCGTCCCCGGGCCGACGGTGAAGCCGCGCGCCTGCAGGCCCTCGATCAGTTCGGCGTGGATCAGATGGACCTGTCGCAGGTTGGGCTGTGTCGGGTCTCTCGCCACGCGGGAGCGATGCTTCACGGTGACGCCGCAGTGGGCGTCGTCCTCGACGCCGAGACCCGCGAGCAGCCGGATACTCGGCGCCGTCGCCTTTGAGAAGCGATGCGCCGCGGAACGGGCGACCGCTAGGACGCGCCCATCGCCGACCTGACCGTTTTCTCCGGGACCCGACATTGGGTGAGACCGATACACCCAGACACGCGCGGCGGAAAATCTGGGACCCGCTCCACACCTTAGGGGTGCGGCGAGACGCCGCGCGGCAAGCTGGCGCCTGTCGGGTTCCCGACGCTACGCGCACGCTCCAGTTGTCCTGCGGTTTCAACAACACACGTAGGACTTGGCTGGGGCCGTCGCCATCCCGGAAATCATTCCACGGCGGCCCCGGCCTGCCCAGCTCCCCCTAGGCGTCCCGCCTCAGAAGCGTCACCATGGTCGGCCACAGGTCGGGTGGATTGCGCGCGCGAACGGCTTGAGCTTGCGTCGCCGCCGAGTTCAGAATACCGCGCCTTGAGCGGCCACACCGGTCGAAACCTATTCGGAGAGCTTGATGCATCGCTTCCAGGTCATCGTGATGACGGCCCTCATGGCGTTCAGCCTGGCCGCCTGCAACGGCGCCAAGACCGGCGGCGCGGCCGGCGCCCTGCCCGACGACATGAGCATGGGCGATCCCAAGGCGAAGGTGACGGTGGTCGAATACGCCTCGGTCGGCTGCCCGGTCTGCGGCCGCTGGCAGAAGGAGGTCTATCCGGCCTTCAAGACCAAATACATCGACACCGGCAAGGTGAACTACGTGTTCCGCGAAATGCTGGTCGGCGGCGGCTCCGAGGTCGCGGTGGCCTCCGGCGGCTTCCTGCTGGCGCGCTGCGCCGGCAAGGACAAGTACTTCGCGGTCAACGACGCGGTGTTCGCGGCTCAGCCCGGCGTCTTCGAAGCGCCCCGCGAAACCCTCGTCACCATCGCCAAGTCGATGGGCATGACCGAGGACCAGTTCAACAAGTGCGTCAGCGACGAGAAGCAGCTCCTGGCGCTCAACAACCGCGTCGAGGCCAACGCCAAGCAAGGCGTCAACTCCACCCCGACCTTCGTCGTCAATGGCAAGAAGCTCGAAGCCGGCTACACGCCGCTGGAGACCCTCGACGCCGCCATCGCCGAAGCCCAGGCCGCCGCGAAGTAAGAACTGCAAATCCCTGTCATCCCGGACGGCCGAAGAGCCGATCCGGGACCCAGGGCCAAGCCTATTGCAGACCCCCTGGGTCCCGGCTCACCGCTGCGCGGCGTCCGGGATGACAGGTATTTTCTGATCTAGCTCTGCGCCATCCGCCGGTTGGCGAGCGCCGTGCACGACGCCTCGCCGATCGGCCCGTCCTCGTCGTAGAGCCGGCAGGCCCCGACCGCGACGCCATCGGTTGCGCCATGGTCGATCACCTCGAAGCCGACCCATTCGGTGCGCGGCTCGCGGTGCAGATAGACCGTCACGTCGGAGTTGATGAACTCCAGTCCCTTGTCGCCGGCGTGCGCGAAGGGGCTGGTGAAGTCTGACGCCACCGCCACGCGGACGAACGGCGTCAGCGGCCGGCCCGCCACCAGCTCGCGCACCTCGCTCATCCAGGTGCGCTTGCGGCCGACCACGCCGAAGTCTCCTTCGATCCGACGCATCGCCCACATGCCCCCCATGCCCGAGCGGCCGTCGGTCGGCGGCGCGATGTCGGCCGGCTTTGGCGCGTCCCAGGTCTCGGGCTTCCAGACATTGCCTTCCGGGTTCTCGGTCCGCCGCAGCAGCTGGCAGGTCGCTCGTCCGGCGCTCACCCCGCCGGAGATGAACTCGGCGTCGATCACCTTGATGCGGTTGCCCTCGCGAACCGGACGCACGACGACCTCGACCGGCGACAGGTCCGGCAGGCGGTACATGTCGACGGTCAGCCGCGCGGGCATGAATTCGGGCGAGCCGTACAGCCGCTCGATCTCCGCGCCCAACAGGCCCGCGATGACGCGCCCGTGCAGGGACTTCGGATTCCAGGGTCCGCGGCTCGCGGCGGTCGGGACGTAATGCGTCCCCTCGACAGTGAAAAAGGGTTCGTTGCTCATGGCGCGACCCTGCCGGATTCGATCAGGCGGGGCGAGGCGCTTCCTCGGTCGCTACCTGCCGCCCGAGGATCGCAGTGACCGCCATGTCGCCAGTGACGTTGCCGACGGTGCGGAAGATGTCCGGGATCACCTCCACCGCGATCAGGATCGGCAGCAGGTCCAGCGGCAGGCCCAGCACCAGGCAGATCGGCCCGGTGCTCATGAAGAACGACACCTGGCCCGGCAGGCCCACCGAGGCGACGCTGACCGCCAGGGCTACGACCACCGCGCCCAGGTACTGCACGACGCTGGGATGGATCCCGTAGACGTGGGCCACGAAGATCGCGACGGACAGGTTCGCCACCGGGCTGGTCAGCTTGAAGACCGAGACCGCCAGCGGCAGGATCAGGCCGGTCACGCGGTCGGGGATCTTTAGCTGGTCGCGGCTCTGCTCGATCATCGCCGGCAGGCAGGCGATCGACGACTGGGTGGCGAAGGCCGTCACCTGCACCGGCGACACCGCCCGGCCGAACGCCGCCAGCGGCACGCGGCCCACCGTGACCGCGATCAGGTAGGCCACGAAGGTGATGCCCACCTGGGCCAGCACGACGGCCACGATGTACTGGGCGATCACGCCGACCGCGCCCGCGCCCGCCCGCAGGCCGACGCCCAGCGCCAGGGCGAAGACGCCCACCGGGGCGGCCCACAGGACCCAGCGCACGATCACCACCATGGCTTCCGAGATCATGTCGAAGAAGTCGGTTAGGGCCTTGCGCCTGGCCTCCGCCAGCCGGGTCACCGCGAAGCCGAAGAAGGCGGCGAACACCACCAGCGGCAGGATCGCGTCCTCGGCCGCCGCCTTGATCGGGTTGGTCGGGGCGAGCCCCTGCAGGAACTGGCCAAAGCTGGGCGTCGCCAGCACTTCGGCGGGTGGCGCGGGCGCGCCGGTGCGCAGCGCCTCGGCCCCGGCCTGCGCCACGGGCCACAGCGCATAGAGGCCGTTGTTGAAGGCGATGGTCCAGGCGCAGCCCAGCAGCAGCAGGCCCAGGAACCAGATCAGCGCCCGCACCGCCAGCCGCCCGGTGGCCGCCGCATCCGCCACGCCGGCGATGCCCACCACCAGAACCGAGAAGAGCAGCGGCACAACGGTCATCTTCAACCCGTTGAGCCAAAGGCCGCCGATCGACTCGACGCCCTCGACGACGCTCTTGACGCCCGGGCCGCCGTAACTCGCCGCCGCGATCCCGAGGATCAGTCCCGCCACCAGCGAGAGCAGCACCCTCACACTCAACGATCGCAGCATCCGGATTCCCCCACGGCTGCCCGACCCTAGCCCGGCTTCCCACGCCCAAGGAAGCTCCCTAGACTCGGGGGCTTCACGAGGAGCGCACCATGGCCGGCCTGAAGGACAAGCGCGGCTTCATCGACAAGGACCGCCTCGACCTCTCCGAACGCAAGGCCGTCGAGTACTGGATGAAGCGCTGGGGCGTCACCAAGGACCAGATCACCACCGCCCACCGCAAGGTCGGCCGCATGACCAAGGACATCGCCGCCGAGCTCGGCAAGAAGCGCTAGGGTCAGCGACCTGAGCCCAATCACTTGTCATCCCGGCCGCAGCGTAGCGGAGAGCCGGGACCCAGGGCCAACGCAGTGCGCCTGCCGTGGGTCCCGGCTCGGCCTTGCAGGCCGTCCGGGATGACACACGATGGGTTGCGTTTCGACCTAGGGCCGGACCTCGAGCACCAGGTTGAACGGCGTCTCGGTGGCGCGGCGGAAGCGTTTGAAGCCCGCCTCCTCGGTGACCGCCCGCAGCCGGCCTTCGCCGGCCTGGGCGCCGAGCCCCAGCCCGACCTCCTGGCTCAGCGACGCCGGCGTGCAGATCATCGTCGAGGCCGAATAGAACACCCGGCCCACCGGATTGAGATTGTCGGCGAGGTCGTCGTGCGCGAAGGGCTCGACCAGCATCCAGGCGCCGTCCGGCTTCAGGGTCGCGCGAATGTGCCGCGCTGCGCCCACCGGGTCGCCCATGTCGTGCAGCGCGTCGAAGATGCAGACCAGGTCGTAGTCCTTGCCGGGATAGCTCGCCGCCGCGGCGACCTGGAAGTCGATGCGGTCGGACACCCCTGCCTCGGCGGCCGCGGCCTTCGCCCGCTCGATCGAGCCCTCGTGATAGTCGAAGCCGGTGAAGGTCGATCTCGGATAGGCCTTGGCCATCAGGATCGTCGAGGCGCCGTGGCCGCAGCCCACGTCGGCCACCTTGGCGCCGGCCTGCAGTTTCCCCTCGACGCCATCCAGCGCCGGGATCCAGGCGCTCACCAGGTTGGCGTTGTAGCCCGGCCGGAAGAACCGCTCGGTGCCGCAGAACAGGCAGGCGTCGTGCTCGTGCCAGCCCACGCCCTTGCCGCTCTTGAACGCGGCCCCGACCTTCGGCTCGTCGCGCCACAGCGAGGCGGCGACCTCGAAGGCGCCGCCCATGAACGCCGGGCTGTCCTCATTGGCGAAGACCGTGGCCTGCTCGGCCGAGACCGAGAACTTGCCGGTGAACTTGTCGTACTCGACGTAGTCCGAGGCAGCCTGGGCGCTCAGCCATTCGCGGACGTAGCGCTCCTTCGTGCCCGTGGCCGCGGCGATCTCCGCGGACGTCGCGGGGCCCAGGCGCGCCATCGCCTTGTAGAGGCCCAGGTGGTCGCCCAGCAGGACAAGTGCGCCAGACACGCAGGCGCCGATGTCGCCGAACATCCGACCGACCAGGGCGTCGAGCTTGCCGGGGTCGGGCGCGGCGAACGTGGGTTCAGGGGTCGCGGATGCCATGAGCGCTGTCCTGTCGCTGGAGGGCGAGCGCAGGCGACATGCGTTCGCCGGAAGGCCGGCGCACGTCCTTCACGCGGAGGCGCGTCGGTCGGGGAACTCAAGCGCGCCACGATACACCGGCCAGACGCGCAACGCATCCGGCCAACCCGGCTCAGGGAGGCGCCGTGGCGAGCTCCGCGGGCCGCTGCTGGTCCGGCGCACCGTACCAGGCCAGGGCGCCCATGCGTCAAGTGACGGATCCGCAAACCAAATCGACCCTTCGAGGGATCAAACCTTGGCCTTGAGCGTTATTGGTCACCCCGACATTCCAGGAGTCCCGATGCCGCGCCTGCGTAAACAGCTACCCGCACACCTTGGCGCGGGCGAACTCCGCTATCGCGGGTTCCAGGGGCCGGTCGAGTACGAAGTCCTGGGCGAGCCTTCCACCCTGCGCCTGGGTCCGCTGCGGTTGCGCGGCTCGTTCACCGCCACGCCCGAGGTCGCGGCGGAGGCGTTCCGCGCCGGCGAGGCCGAACTGACGATGGAAGACGGCAAGGCCTTCCGCATCAGCCTCCTGGGCCACACCGAAGGCTCCAGCGTCGCCTATTTCGAAATGAGGATCTGAGGCCTTAGCCCTGGTCGCGCGCCTCGTAGCGCATGGCCAGGGAGACGGCGCCCTCGGCAGGCTCGACGGCGCGCAGCCGTTCGCTCACGTCGCTCAGGGCGAACGCCTGCTCGGAATATCGGCCGACCTCAATGCCATCGCGGCGCACAATCCACGCGCCGCCTTGTTGAACGACTTCGAACTTCATCCAATCCCACCCGCTACAACCCCAGCGATAGGCGGATTGGGGTTAACGCAACAAGTGCGACCGAGGACTCTCCCCTGCTACCGGATGTCGCAGGTCAACGTAGGCGTGTGGGGAGCGCCACGTCGCAAACCGTGAAGGCGGTTCCGCTTTTCTGGCGCAATTCGGCAACGGCACGGGCGAAAGCTGGGCCGCGTTCGTTAATCACATCCAGCTTCGGCCGCTCGGCCGCGGGCATGTCGGCCGCCACCCGCACCCGCGCCATCTTGTCGGGATCGGCCGGCGGCTCTCCGACCTTCACGGCGCGGACCACGTCGAGGCCCTGCACGACCCGGCCCCAGACGGCGTACTCGTGGTCCAGCCGCCGCGCAGCGTTGCGCATGAAGAAGATCTCGCTGTTGGCCGTGCCGAGATCGGCCTGCCGCCCCATGCCGACCACGCCGGGGCAATAGGCGCCCCAGGCGCGGAGCTTGCCGTCCTTCGCCAGCGCCTGCTCGGCCGGCGAGACCCCGACGAACGGCGCCGCGCCGACGAACCCTTCTACCGCATCGCTGCGCGTCGCCACGACCACTTGCGGGCCGTTGGCCGGCAGCCGGAAGCTGAACTCCGCCGGCAAGTCGGGATAGGTCGATGTCCCGCCGTCCTTGTTGTTGGGATTGCCGGTCTGGTCGACGAAGCCTTCGATCACCCGGTGGAACAGCAGGCCGTCGTAGATCCCTTCGCGCGCCAGCCGCTTCACCCGTTCCACCGCCAGCGGCGCGAATTCCGGCCGCATCTCGACCACGATCCGCCCCTTCGAGGTGTCGATGACCAGGGTGTTCTGCGGATCCAGCGGCCGCCAGTCGGGCTGCGCCGGCGCGGCGGCGGTGCAGGCCAGGGCAGCCAGGACAATCAGACTTCGGCGCAAACTCACCCCTTCCATTCCGGCAACAATCTCTTTCGATCCGCTATCTTTGTGCGCGAAACTGGCAGGACTATCTAGCTCCGAGAAGGAGACCACCACCATGATCGAGAAACGACCCTTTGCAGGCCTCGGCGGCGCCGACCACGGCTGGCTGAAGGCCAAGCACCACTTCTCGTTCGCCAACTACTACGACCCCAAGCGGATGGGCTGGGGCGCGATCCGCGTCTGGAACGACGACGAGATCCAGGCCAACTCCGGCTTTCCGCCGCACCCCCACTCCGACATGGAGATCATCACCTACGTCCGCGAAGGTGCGATCACCCACAAGGACAGCCTGGGCAACGAGGGGCGGACGGAAGCGGGCGACGTGCAGGTGATGAGCGCCGGCACCGGCATCCGCCATGCCGAGTACAACCTGGAGCCCAAGACCACGACGCTCTTCCAGATCTGGATCGAGCCGGATGGCCGTGGCGGCGCGCCCTCCTGGGGCGCCCGGCCTTTCCCGAAGTCCGACCGCGCCGGCAAGTTCGTGACGCTGGCCTCGGGCCTGCCCGAAGACGGCGACGCCTTGCCGATCCGCACTTCGGCCCGCGTGGCCGGCGCGACCATCAAGGCCGGCGAGACCACTGAGTACGAGGTCAGTCCTGACCGCCACATCTATCTGGTTTCGGCCGTGGGTTCTGTCGACGTCAACGGCGTCCGCCTCGACCCGCGCGACGGCGCCGCGATCACCGGCGAAGCTTCGCTGAAGATCACCGCGCTGAACGACGCCGAAGTCGTCCTGGTCGACGCGGCCTAAGGCCTGCTGCCGCCCTCGGCATAGCCGGGGGCGGCAATTGCTCTCACCCGCGCCTAGGGGACCGCACCGGCGTCACTCGCCAGTAGCGGCGCATCAGTACGAAGGTCAGGGAGGTCGACCAGCCGATCAGGATCAGCCCGACCAGTGGCTCAAGGCTGGCCAGCACCCGCAGGCCGCCGACCGGATAGAGGTCGCCGACGCTCTGGGTCGTGTAGGTCTCAAGCGCGAAGTAATAGTACTGGAACGCGTCTGTCGGGACGTGGCCCACGAAGTGGCCGAACTTCAGCATCTCCGCCCCCACCCAGAACGCGACGGCGAAGACGCCGGCCTCGATCATGTGCGCGGCGACGACCCCGATGATCACCATCAGCATCCTCCGCCGCGGCGAAAACGTCCCCTGCTCCGACGCCCCAGAGATCATCCGCAGGGCCTCATAGTGGATCAGCACGGTGAGGAAACTCGTCACTATCGCGAAAGCCAGACCTTCGAGGCCGATCATGCTTCGGGACTCCAATTCGGGAGGGAGGCTTACGCCTTGTGGATCGGATCCACCCAGGCCACGCCCTCGGGCGCCTCGGCCGGTTCGATATCGAGGTTGACCACCACGGCGTCGCTGTCGCTGCGCACCAGCACGCAGGACAGGGTCTCGTCGCTTGAGGCGTTGATCTCCTGGTGCGGCACGAAGGGCGGCACATAGATGAAGTCGCCCGGCCCGGCCTCGGCGGCGAACTCCAGCTTCTCGCCCCAGCGCATACGCGCGCGCCCGCTCACCACATAGATCACGCTCTCCAGGGGTCCGTGGTGGTGCGCGCCGGTCTTGGCGTTGGCGTGGATATGCACCGTGCCGGCCCAGAGCTTCTGGGCGCCCATCCGCGCCCGGTCGATGGCGACGGCGCGGTCCATGCCGGGCGTTGTCGCGCTGACCTCACCGAGCTGGTCGCCCGGCACCACGCGGACGCCGGTGTGCTTCCACCCATCGGGCGGGGTGTCTGGAACGTCGGTCATGTCGCCAGGGTGACGCCGCGAAGACGGCCCTGGCAAGGCCGCCTAGTGGAGAGACGTGGGCGGCACGACGGCCTCGTCCCACTCGCCGCCGTCGTTGAGGATCAGCACGTGGCGATGTTCCTGGTCGGCGACCGCGAAATCACCGGCCGCCTGCAGCGCTTCAGCCTGCGTGTCGAAATCGCCGAGCAGCCCTTCGGCCTCGTCGACCAGCACCCACCGACCGTCCACCGCCACAACGCTCAGATCGAACATCGCGCTACTCCTGCCCCATTCCAGCCATAATCCAGCGCGCGCGGTTTGTCCGTACGGTAGCTGACTTAGACCCCTGCGGCGCAAAAGCGCATGGTTCGACTAACGGGTTCGTTAAGAAGCGTGGCCTTGGCGGCGGGCGGCGAGCGATTTCAGCCCTCGTCGCGCCAGTAGGGCTCGACCGCGCCGTTCAACTTGATGGTCAGCGGATTGCCCTTGCGGTCCATGGCCTTGCCGGCGGTCACCCGCACCCAACCTTCCGAGACGCAATATTCGTCGACGTTGGTCTTCTCTTCGCCCTTGAACTTGATGCCGACGCCGCGGTTCAGCACGTCGGCGTCGTAGTAGGGGCTCATCGGGTTGGTGGACAGTCGGTCCGGCAGGAGCTCGCTCATGCCGTCGCCCTCGCACAGCCGGCCCGCCGGTTCAAGCGGGCGACGCGTTTCGGGCGTTCACGCCGCGGTCTTGGCGGGGTGCGCGGCGAGGCGGTATAATTCGCAAATCCGGTATCGAGCGACGCATCAAAGACGTCAGCCGACATTGCACGGGAGGCAATCCGATGAAGCTCAGGGCCATATCCATCGCAATCTCGGTCAGCGCCCTGGCGCTCGCCACGGCCGCCCTCGCCGAGCGACCGGCCAGGACCGCTGGCGCCGCCGCGGCCTACAAGACGCCGCGCACCGCGCTCGGCCAGCCCGACCTGCAGGGCATCTGGACCAACGCGACCATCACGCCGATGGAGCGCGACGCCAAGTTCGGGGACCGCCTGGCGCTCACCGACGCCGAGGTACACCAGCTGGAAAGCGGCAACGCCGCCCTGGTCGCCGAGGGCAACAAGCCCACCGACCCCAACGCCAAGGTCACCGACCTGCCGCAGAACTGCGGCCGCGGCTTCACCGGTGTCGACTGCGGTTACAACTCCGCCTGGGTCGACCCGGGCACGAAGATCATCGATCTCGAAGGGTCCAAGCGCTCCTCGATCATCGTCTCGCCGAAGAACGGCAGGCTTCCGGCCATGCAGCCCGACGCCATCAAGGCCATGCAGGCGCGCTTCGGCGGCGCCCGCCGCGGCCTCAACTTCGACAACCCGGAGAACCGCTCGCTGGGCGAGCGCTGCATCCTCTCGTTCGGCTCCAGCGCCGGGCCGCCGATGCTGCCCCTGCTCTACAACAACACCTATGAGATCGTGCAGACCAAGGACGCGGTCATGATCGAGGTCGAGATGGTCCACGACACCCGGATCGTCCGCCTCACCGACAAGCATCTGCCGCCGGACGTGAAGCTGTGGATGGGCGACTCGATCGGCCATTGGGAAGGCGACACCCTGGTGGTCGAGACCACCAACATGCGGCCCGAGCAGGGCTTCCGCGGCGTCTCCCCCGAGCTGAAGATCACCGAGCGTTTCACCCGCGTGGGGCCCGGGCAGATCAAATACGCCTTCACCGTCTCGGACCCGAAGATCTACACCGCGCCCTACTCCGGCGAGGTGGCGCTGAACGCCACCAAGGGACCGATCTACGAGTACGCCTGCCACGAAGGGAACTATGCCCTGCCCGGCATTCTGGCCGGCGCGCGCCTGCAGGAGAAGGAGGCCGCCGCGACAGCTAGAAATGGCGCCTCGCCGCCCGCTTCGCCGGGCAGGTAACGGCCGGCTAGCCGCCGCTGCGCTGGGCCTTGCCGGCCGCGGCGTCGGTCGCCGACAGATCCAGGGCGAAGTAGATCAAGCCCGCCGCGTTGGTGACCGTCAGGCGGAGTTGGCCAGTGGCCAGGACCTCGTCGGGATTCTCCCTGAGAATGTCGCCAAGCACGCGCACGGCTTCGACCCGGGCGTCCGCCAGAGTCGCAAGATCGGTGCCCTCGTCGTCACTGACGCTACGCCCGTCCTCTGTATGGAAATAGAACTGAGCCATGGGCCGACAACCGCGCCGCGGCTGCGACTGTTCCGCGCCATGTTGGGCCGATCGGCGCCCGCGGAATTGCGCAACCTGCGCTGCTTGCGCAATAACGGCTGGGTGACCCAGTCCAGATCCTTCCGATGAGCCTGCCGGTCGGCGCGCCGGCGCCCTGGTTCCAGGCGGCCTCGCCGTCGAATCCGCGGTTCAGCTTCGCCAGCCTTGGCGGGGTTTACGTCGTGCTGGCCTTCCTGCCGCCGCCGGGACCGGAGCGCGACGCCGCCCTGAAAACCGTCGCCGACTACAAGGAGCTCTTCCGCGAGGACCGCTGCGTCTTCTTCGGCGTGCTGCCGGACGCGGAATCCTGCGCCCAGGCGGTGACCGCGCCGCCGTTCCGCTGGTTCCTCGATCCCGACGGCGAGTTGGCTCGCCTCTACAAGGTCTTCGGCCCCGACGGCGCCTATGAGCCGCAGTGGGTGGCCATCGACCCGACGCTGCGGGTGCTGGGCTCCGCGTCGATCGAACGGGGCCGCAACGTCCTGAGCACGATGGTCTCGCTGGGCCTCGCCGAGGATCACGCCGGCGTCCCGGTGCATGCGCCGGTGCTGATCGTGCCGCGAGTGCTGGAGCCGGAACTCTGCCGGCGGCTCATCGACCTCTACAACGAGACCGGCGGCGCGCCGTCCGGCGTGATGCGGCAGGTGGACGGCAAGACCGTCCCGGTGCTCGACAGCTTCAAGCGCCGTCGCGACGCGAGCATCGGCGACGAGGGCCTTCGCAACCTGCTGCGCGCGCGGATCGTGCACCGCCTGCTGCCGGAGATCCGCAAGGCCTTCCAGTTCGAGGCCACCCGCATCGAGCGCTACATCGTGGCCTGCTACGACGCCGCCGACGGCGGTTATTTCAAGCCGCATCGCGACAACACGACGACCGCCACCGCCCACCGGCGCTTCGCGGTCTCGATCAACCTCAACGCCGAGGAGTTCGAGGGCGGCGACTTGCGGTTCCCCGAGTTCGGGCGCAAGACCTACCGCCCGCCCACCGGCGGAGCCGTCGTGTTCTCCTGCTCGCTGCTGCATGAAGCGACGCCGGTCACCAAGGGGACCCGCTACGCGACCCTGCCGTTCCTGTTCGACGAGGCGGGCGAGGCGGTCCGGGCGGCGAACGCGCACACGCTCGTGCAATCGCAGCCCGAGGACGTCCCGGCGGCAAGCTAGGCGCGCTAGCGGCAGCCTTCGACGATCTTCTCGAGTTCCGTCAGCCGCAGTGAGCGGAGAACCCGGCCGGCGGCCATCAGCTGATAGCGGTCGGCCGCGCCCCCGGCGTCGCGCAGCGCCGCGTCGGTGTCGGGGTATTTCGGCGCGCGCGGGAAGGTCTTCGGCACGCACGCCCGCTGCTTCACGGGCGGCGGGGGCGGGCTGATCTGGGTCGGCGGCGCAGGCTTGACCACCACCACCGGCGGCGGCGGGGCCGGGGTCGGCTCGACCACCGGGACAGGCTTCTTGGCGGTGACGCAGCCGGCGAGCAGCAGGCCGACCGCGGCGGCCGTCAGGATTCCGCGTGCGGTCATTTCAAGGTCTCGAGCACGGCCTGGTCGGCGCTTTCCATCCGCGCACAGACGTCGAAGCCGGCGGGCGCGTTCTTCGCCAGCGCCTGCGCGCGGGCCTCGTTGGTAAGTTCCGCCCCAGTCACCCGCTCGCGACCCTGCTGGGCGACACCGACTTCGCAGGCGGCGAGCTTGGCGCCCCAGACCGCCCCGATCTGTCGGTTCTCGCGAGTCAGCTCGGCGATTCGCGCGCGCAAGGCGGCCTCCGTCTTGGCCGCGGTGAGGCTGGTCACGACCAAGGCGACGCCCAAGGCGGCGACCAGGAGGACCGCGCCAAGCGCCAGCCAGCGGCTGGCGAGGGCCCGGGTCAGGGGACGGCTCATGATAATGGCCTTTCCGGAGAACGGCGTTCGTACAAACAGCTAGACCACATCATGAGCGTCAACGAACCGCAAACTCCGCCAAAATCGAGGCGCCGACGTGTCATGCCCGTCGATTGCCCGACATACCGCCGTCGTGTTCACCGCGTAAGCCGGTCCCAAGCCGAATGAGGAGGCGTCCATGGCCGTCTACCGCATCTACCTGGTTCATGACGATGGGCGGCTTGAGCCCGACGAAAGCTTCTACTGTAAGACCGACGAAGACGCGCTTTGCCGGCTGAAACCGTCTCCACGCCAGGACATCCGGGCGGAACTTTGGCAGGGCGGCCGGTTCGTCGCCGTGGCCTTTCTGGCCCGCAGGTATGAGGGCCATCGCCCCCACGCTCCCTGAGGCCAGATAGGGCCTCGGCGCTTAATGCATTGTGCCGGCGACAATCTCCAGCTTGTTGCCGTCCGGATCGAAGAGCACGCAGCCGTAGTAGTCCGGCGCGATGTCGGGATGGGCGCCGGCCGCGCGCACGCTGGCCGCACCCGCCGCCAGGGCCGCCGCATAGGCGGCGTCCACGGCCGTTCGGCTATCCGCCGAAAAAGCGATGTGGGTTCCCAGCCCGGCGACCTGCCCGCCGGCCACCGGATACAGATAGAACTGCCCGCTCATCCCGCCGGGCCCATAGGCCAGCTCGTGCTCGGTGGCGCTCGACGCCGCGTGGCCGAGCGGCGCCAGGAAGGCGTCATAGAACCGGCGCGCCTGATCGAGATCGCGGACGCCGACGGAAAGATGATCGAACACGGAGAACCTCGTTCGTTGTTTGGCTTCGCCTTGTACGTGTGGCGCCCCGAGCTTGAGCGCAAGGGCAACCTCTACTTAGGCGTGTAAACCTCGACCGCTGCCCGTCAACCCTCCGCCCGCGCCGCCGATTCGGGGGCTGCTACTTCGGCTTGCGGAACTTGTAGACGAACTGGTCGGTCTTGCCGCGGATGGCGGGCGAAAACACGCTGACGGTGTGGTCGTCGGCCGGGTCCTTCAGGATGTCGCTCTCGCCTTCGAACTTGAAGCCTGCCGCCTGCACCTCCTGCTTGACGATGGCCGGGTCGATGCGGTGCAGGGTGTCGGCGACCGTCAGGGCCGCACCTGCCGCCGCTGCGTGATCGACCACCAGGTAGACGCCGCCCGGCTTCAGGGCCTTGAACACCTGGGCGTTGACGCTCTCCGCCGTGCCCGCCGGGAACGGCTTCAGGTGCATGTCGTGGTAGTTCTGGACGGTGAGCACCAGGTCCAGCCCGTCCGGCAGGCCCGCCGCCGACAGCGGCCCGCTCAGCGGGACGATGTTGTCGCGGCCGGCCACGGCCTTCTTCTGCTCGTCCGCATAGGCCGCGCGGAAGGCGATGAATTCCGCCGACTGATAGGCGTAGACCTTGCCCTTCGGTCCCACCGCCGGCGACAGGATGTCGGTGAAATAGCCGCCGCCCATCATGAAGTCGGCCACCTTGTCGCCAGGCTTCACGCCGGCGAACGCCAGCATCTCGGCGGGGTGGCGCGCGGCATCGCGCTTCACGTCGGCTTCCGGCCGCGACTTGTCGGCCAGGGCGGCCGTGATGTTGGCCGGAACGCCGGCGGCCAGGGCCGCGCCCGCCACGCCGAGGGCCAGAGCCGCCAGGATCGATGCCGTCAGTTTGCGAGCCATGGCCCGGAGCCTCCCTCTGTTGTTCTGGCGCCAGCCTAGCACCGCCCACGGCCAAGGCGCAGCCGCCTGCAGCGCAGATTCGGCCGATCGTCGCGAGGTTGACATCCACAACGGCAGCCGCGATGGTTCACCACATGGTGAACCATCAAAGTCATGAGCTCGACCGCGTCTTCGGGGCGCTTGTCGATCCGACCCGCCGGGCGATCCTGGCGCGCCTTGAGCGGGAGGAGAGCCTCTCGATCAGCGCCCTGGCCGAGCCCTTCGCGATCAAGCTTCCCGCCGTGATGAAGCACCTCGACGTGCTGGGCGACGCCGGCCTGATCACCCGCTCGAAGCATGGCCGCACCGTCGACGTACGCCTGGCGCCGGCGCCGTTGCGCGACGCCGTCGACTGGCTTCGCCGCTACGAACGGTTCTGGTCCTCGGCGCTCGACCGCCTGACGATCTATGCCGAAGCCGAGGAAGCCGAACGCGGGGCCAAGGGCGAATGACCAGCCTGACCCTGGTGCGCCGGATCTCCGCGCGGCCGTCCATCGTCTTCGACGCCCTGACCACGCCGCAGGGCGTCTCCGCCTGGTGGGGCCCTGACGACCTGCCGGTGCTCCTGGCCGAACTCGACGCCCGCGTCGGCGGCGCCTTCCGCGTCCGTTTCCAGACCCTCGACGGCCTGCAGCACGAGGCTTGCGGCGAGTACCTCGAAGTGGTCCCTCCGAGCCGCCTGGTGATGAGCTGGCGCTACGCGTTCGGCGGCGAGCCGGAGGAGGACGGCCGCACCTCCCGCATCGAGATCGACCTGATCCCCATCGCAGGCGGCACTGAACTCACCCTCACCCACGCGCAACTCAGGAACGAGGCGTCCAAGGCCAGCCATGAGCACGGCTGGACCGGCTCGCTCGTCAAGCTCGTGCAGCGCTTCGCTGAAGCTCCATCCACGGATGCCTGAGCGGCCCAAACCAGGAAAGACCGAGATGCTCCAGATCCGAAGCTCGACAGCCGCGATCGCCGCCCTGCTGGTCCTGTCGCTGGGCGGCGCCGCCCAAGCGCAAGCCGCCAAGGCCGCCTACCCCAGCATGGCTCCGATCGCCCAATACCGGGTGGCGAGCCAGGCCGAGGAGGTCGCCTTGGCCCGCAGCGCCGCGCCGCCGTCGATTTCCAACGACGCCGAGGTGCTGACCCTGGGCGACCGCGGCTACGAGACCGCCGCGAAGGGCAAGAACGGCTTCGTCTGCATCGTCGAGCGGGCCTGGGCCAGCGACTTCGAGGACGCCGAATTCTGGAATCCGAAGCTGCGCGCGCCGATCTGCTTCAACCCGGCCTCGGTCCGCTCCGTCCTGCCGACCTACCTCAAGCGCACCGAATGGATCCTGGCCGGCGCCTCCAAGGCCGAGATGATCGAACGCACCAAGGCCGCCATCGCCGCCAAGGAGATCGCCGCGCCCGAGGTGGGGGCCATGTGCTACATGATGTCCAAGGGCGGCTACCTCAGCGACGCCGCCGGCGGCCACTGGCATCCCCACCTGATGTTCTTCCTGCCCCGCAGCGAGGCGGCTGCCTGGGGCGCGAACCTGCCCGGCTCTCCCGTGATGGGCGGCGGCGGCGGCATCGACCCCGCCACGGTCTTCTTCGCCCTGGTGCCGAACTGGTCGGATGGAACGCCCGCCGCCATGGGGATGTAGTCCAGGTTCACGGTTTGGGAGGCAGTTTCGGGTTTCAATCGGCGTAGCCGCCAGCGCGGCTTCCCTTTTCCCCGCCTCTGACCGAAAACATTCCCATGACCGGCAGCCTCCTCCAGCACGCCTACGCCTTCGGGGTCGACGTATTTCGGCTGTGCATCTGGCTGGTGCTGCTGACGGTGATCTTCCTGCCGCTGGAGCGGCTGTTCGTGCTGCATCCGCGTAAGGACCGGCTGAAGGGCGTGCCCACCGACCTGGCGTTCTATTTCCTCAACAGCCTGGTGCCCGCCGTCCTGATCGGCATCCCGATCTCGATCCTGGTGGCCGGATTGGCGCGCGTGACGCCGGAAGCCTACACCGAGGCGGTCGCCGGACTGCCGCTCGCCGCCAAGATCTTCCTGGGCCTCGTGGTCAGCGAGATCGGGGCCTACTGGGGCCATCGCTGGAGCCACCAGACGCCGCTCCTCTGGCGTTTCCACTCGCTGCACCACGCGCCTGAGCACATCGACTGGCTGGCCAACACCCGCGCCCATCCGCTGGACATGGTGTTCACCAGGCTCTGCGGCCTCGTCCCGCTCTATGTCCTGGGCCTCGCCTCGCCCAGCGCCACCGGCGACGCCGCCATGGTGCCGGTCTACATCACCTTCTTCGGCACGATCTGGGCGTTCTTCGTCCACGCCAACATCCGCTGGCGGTTCGGGCCGCTGGAACAGCTGGTCTCGACCCCGCACTTCCACCACTGGCACCACACCAACGACGAGAACCGCGACCATAACTATGCGGCGCTGTTCCCATGGGTCGACCGGATGTTCGGCACCTATCACGGGCCCAGGGAATGGCCGCCCAGCTATGGCGTGGATGAGCCGCCGCCCACCGATTTCACCGGCGCCTTGCTGCACCCCTTCGCCGCACCGCGCCGGCCCGCCGCCCCGATCGCCGACGCCGCCAAGGACGCCTGACGGGCTCGAGCTCGCACGCTTTCCTCCCGTCATCCCGGGCGTAGCGCAGCGCAGACCCGGGACCCAGGGGCCCATGCAGTGCGTCCGCCCCTGGGTCCCGGCTCAGCGGTCCGCTACCGCGGCCCTTGTCCGGGATGACGTTTCATTGGGCTGGCGCCACCCCATCAGGGCGGCAGCGTCCGGGCGCCGAGCACCGCTTCGCCGCTCAGCACCATGGTCTCGGCGTCTGTCCCGACGCTGACCGGCACGGTCCCCGCCGCGATCCGCCAGCCCGGCAGGCTCACGTCATAGGCCGCCAGCAGGCGCGGATCGGCGGTGATGGTCACGGTCTTCACCTCGTCCGGCTCCAGCGCCACCCGCGCCCAGCCGATCAGCCGCTTCGAAGGCTTGCCGTCCGCCGCCGTCACCGTCGCATAGAGCTGCGGCGTGTCGATGCCCGGCCGCTCGCCGCCGTTGGTCACCTCGAACGTCGCCGTGATCGTCTCGCCGCCCTGGATCTGCAGCCCGGAATGCCGGAACCGCGTGTAGGAGAGCCCGAAGCCGAACGGGAACAGCGGCTTGCCGCCGCTGCGCGCCCACCAGCGGTAGCCGGTCTCCGCCCCCTCGGGGTGCTCCACCGAGAAGCGGCCCTTGTGCTGCTGCACGTCCGGGAACGAGGTCGGGATCGTCGCGCCCTCCACCGGCGGACCGAAGATCATCCCCGGAATCTGTGGCCGCGGCAGGTCGTCCACCGAGCGCGGAAAACTGATCGGCAGCCGCCCCGATGGCTCGGTCAGGCCGTAGAGCAGGTTGGCGATCGCCTCGCCGCCGCGCCCGCCCGGATACCAGGCCTCCAGCACCGCCGCGCAGTCGTCGAGCCAGGGCATGGTCACCGGCGTCCCGGTCTCCAGCACCACCACGGTCTTCGGATTGGCCGCGCAGACCGCCGCGATGAGGGCGTCCTGGCCGTGCGGCAGGGAAAGCGTCGGCAGGTCCTCGGCCTCGGTCGCCCACTGGTCGGCGAAGACGATGGCCACGTCGGCCTCCCGCGCCGCTTCGGCGGCCGCAGTCAGGTCGGTCTCGGGCTCGACGGTCACTGCGGCGTTGCGCGCCAGTTCGCGGATCGCCGCCAGCGGGGCGGACGGATGATAGGTGATCCGCGAGAAGGCCGAGGACGGGCCCATGGTCACCGGGATCTCGTGGCCCGCGCCGCCCACCGGGATCACCTGTGACGAGCCGCCGCCCGACAACACGCCCTTGTCCGCATGCGCTCCGATCACCGCGATCTTGCGAAGGTTCGGCGAGAGCGGCAGCACCCCGTCGTTCTTCAGGAGCACGATCCCCGCCTCGGCGGCGGCCAACGCGACCTCGCCATTCGCCGCATAGTCCGTGGACCGCTTTTCCGCCGGATGATCGAACAACCCCTTGTCGAAGAGGCTCCGCAGGATGCGCCGGACCATGGTCGCCAGCCGCTCGAACGGGACCTCGCCCTGCTCGACGGCCGTCTTCAGGAGCGCGCCGAAATAGACTTCCTTGTCGAGCTGTTCGCCGCTCTCCTGGTCCATGCCCGCCAGCGCCGCCTTGGCCGTGGTGTGCACCGCCCCCCAGTCGCTCATCACCCAGCCCGGCCAGTTCCAGTCGCCGCGCAGCACGTGCTCAAGCAGCCAGGCGTTCTCGCCGCACCACTCGCCGTTCAGCCGGTTGTAGGCGCACATCACCGAACCCGGGTCGCCGCGCTCGATGGCGATCTGGAAGGCCAGGAGGTCGCTTTCCCTGAGCGGCCCCTCCTCGATCCGCGCGTCGACCACGTGGCGGCAGGTCTCCTGGTCGTTCAGCGCGAAGTGCTTCAGCGTGCAGACGATGTGGTTCGACTGCGCCCCGCGGATCGCCTCGCCCGCCAGCGTCCCGGCCAGCAGCGGGTCCTCGCCGAGATACTCGAAATTCCGCCCGCAGCGCGGCTCGCGCGTCAGGTTCGCGCCGCCGCCCAGGAGCACGTTGAAGCCCTTGTCCCGGGCCTCGCTCCCGACCATGGCGCCGGCCCGGTAGGCCAGCTCCGGATCCCAGCCCGACGCGAGCGCCAGGCCCGACGGCAACGCGGTCGCCCCATCGCCCCGCCGCACCTTGCGCGGATTGGTGACGCCGAGGCTGGCGTCGGTCTCGTTCAGCGCCGGAATGCCCAGCCGCGCGACGCCGGGAATGTAGCCCGCGCCCATGGCCGCATCGGCCGGCGGGGTCTCCAGCAGCGCCGGCATCGGCCCGTGGACTAGAGAAATAAGCTCATCCAGCGTTAGCTCGGCGATCAGCAGGTCCGCGCGGGCGTCCGCCCCCAGGCTGGTGTCCATCCACGGCTGCGCCATGCGTTCCTCCCGCTTTCGTGGCCCGAACCTAGAGACCCCCTCATTTTTGTCATCCCGGACGGCGGAGCCGATCCGGGACCCAGGGCCAAGCGCACTGCAGAATCCCATCGGTCCCGGCTCACCGCTTCGCGGCGTCCGGGATGACAAACGGAGTTACTCAAAGCGGTCCCTGCAATCCTACGCCTTCTCCAGCGTCCGGGTGACCCCCAGGACGATCAGCAGCTGGCCGCCGAAGTAGAGGGTCCAGATGGCGTAGCCGACCCACGCCTGTCCCTCCAGCGGTCCCGACCGGGCGAAGATCAAGAGGTCGGAGACCACGAACATCAGCGCGCCTATCCCCACCCGATAGCGCGGGAAGCGGCTCAGCCACGCGAACGCCGCCATGGCGGCCAGCCCCAGCGCGTAGAGCGCCACCCCTGGCGCGCCTGCCCGGTCCGCCGGCAGCATCCAGGCGACGGCCACCGTCGCCGGCACGAGCACGATCGGCAGGATCCGCTGGCTGAGTGTCGTCGCCGGCCGGGGGTTCCTGGCGTAGAGCCAGATGGCGATCAGGTGGCCTATGAGGAACGCCACGGCGCCCACCTGCAACCCGGCCGCGCCCAGCAGCACGTCCCCAGCCGCCCCGAACGCCATGACCGCGCAGATCAGCCAGCCGTCCCGCGAACGCGCCTTGAAAGCCGCGTAGAGCGCCAGCAGGCCCACGCCGGAGCCCTTCCATGCCAGGCTCGCCGCCTCGCTGAGCGGCAGGTTCCACGAGGCGATGTAGCTCACCCCGCCCAGCACCGCCGCGGCCAGCGCCAGCCGCGCCGGCGTCATGGTCCGATCCATTGCACCTCCCAAACCCTCGCGCTCCCGAGGGGCCGGCGCCGAAACTACCGTCAACCCCTCGAATCCGGGAGGGTCAAAGCGCGAGCATGCGAGGCTAGTTTTGGTGACGCGATTTCAATCGCACTCCCTGAGGCGTCGCCCCCCAAGAGCTGCGCCAAAGCGAGGCCCCGGCCGACCACCACCGGCCGGGGTTTTTGCGTCACCAGCGTAGACGCTGACGCCAAAAAGTGGCGGACGCCCGCGGGGTAAGGATCCGGGCGCCCGCCCAGTTTGGGCCCGTTGGGCTTCGGGCCGCCTAAGCCACTGCACGCCCTGCGCTGACCCTGCGATGAACCATGGCGAAGCTGGGAACGCGCCCGCGCCTCCCCGAGTTTTACAAGCATGAGCGTGCTGCACCTCGACGATCCGGACGCCATCCGCCAGCCGACCCCGAAGCTGGATCGGGCCTGGATGATCGGCTTTTCGCTGATCGCGCTGGGCGGGTTCGCGTCCGGTTTCATCCAGCAGACGTTCGGTCCACTGGGCATGCAGCAGACCCCGGTCGAGGCCGCTCCTCCAGCCCCCGTGGCGGACATCCAGCCGCCGCCGCAGGCGCCGGCCCCCTCCACCAAGCCCGCGATGCAGGTCGCTGCCGCGCCGCCGGAGCCGAGCGAGCCGGTCAAGCTGGAGGTTCCCGATC
>JBOHKZ010000426.1:0-1951 GCA_050729355.1 Phenylobacterium sp.
GCCGAGGACGGATCGGCCGGCATTTCGCGGTACTGACGCACCTCGTGGCGGCCGACCACCATGTGGTGGACTTCGTCCGGGCCGTCGGCCAGGCGCAGCGTGCGGGTCGAGGTGTACATGCGGGCCAGCGGGGTCTTCTGGCTGACGCCGAGGGCGCCGTGCATCTGGATCGCCTGGTCGATGATCACGCAGACGCGCTCGGGCACCATGGCCTTGACCATGTGGATCCAGATGCGGGCTTCCTGATTGCCGAGGACGTCCATCGCCTTGGCGGCCTTCAGCACCATCAGGCGCATGGCCTCGATGTCGATGCGGGCGCGGGAGATGATCTCCAGGTTGCCGCCGAGGTTCACCAGCTGCTTGCCGAACGCCTCGCGCGAGAGGCCGCGGGTGACGAGCAGGTCCAGCGCCTTCTCGGCCGAGCCGATGGCGCGCATGCAGTGGTGGATCCGGCCAGGGCCGAGGCGCAGCTGGCTGATCTCGAAGCCGCGGCCCTCGCCCAGCAGCATGTTCGACGCCGGCACCCGGACGTTGTCGAAGATGATGTGCATGTGGCCATGCGGCGCGTCGGGATCCCCGAACACGTTCATCGGTCCGACGATCTTCACGCCGGGCGCGTCCGTGGGGACCAGGATCTGCGACTGGCGCAGGTTCGGCGGGCCGTCCGGCGTCGTCTGGACCATGGTGATCATGATCTTGCAGCGCGGGTCGCCGGCGCCGGAGATGTAGTGCTTCTCGCCGTTGATCACGTACTCGTCGCCCACCAGGGTGGCGCGGGTGTTGACGTTCTTGGCGTCGGACGAGGCGGCGTTCACCTCTGTCATGGCGAAGGCCGAGCGGATCTTGCCCTCCAGCAACGGCTCCAGCCACTGCTTCTTCTGCGCGGGCGTGCCGACCCGCTCCAGCACTTCCATGTTGCCGGTGTCCGGCGCGGCGCAGTTCATGGTCTCCGAGGCCAGCCGGTTCTTGCCCAGCTCCACGGCGATGTAGGCGTAGTCCAGGTTCGAGAGGCCCTCGCCGGTCTCGGCGTTGGGCAGGAAGAAGTTCCACAGGCCGTTGGCCTTGGCCTTGTCCTTGGCGGCTTCCAGCACTTCCAGCTGGCCGGGCGCGTAGGACCAGATGTTGGGGTTGCCCTCGCCCAGGCGATGGAACTCCTCGCTCATCGGCTCGACGACGTCCTTGATGAACGCCTTCACCTTGTTGAGCAGCGGCAGCGCCTTTTCGGACATCCGCAGGTCGTTGAGTTCATCCTGGGGATTGAGCGCGAAGCTCGATTGCGCCTGCTTGTTGAGGGTCTCGCTCATCTGGTCACTCCCGGGGCGGTTTTCTGACGGGCCTCCGCGCGCGCGGAGACGTTGGCCGCAAGCTTTGACCCATATCCAACGCAAAATCAAACAAGCGTTTTAATCGAGCCGATCAGAGGCTCTTGTCCGCCATGATCCGGGCCCCCAGCGCCGGCTCGTCGGGCGGGTCGGCGTAGAGCTGGCGGATAGTCAGCCCCTGGCGGTCCAGCAGATAGGCGACCTCGAGGTGATGGCGCCGATAGAGGCCGCTGGCCTTCGGGTCCATGGCGAAGGCGCCGGCGCGCAGGGCCCGGGCGTTGTCCGCCATGTCGAACTGGCCAGCCTTGCCGACATAGTCGGCGTAGCCCTCGTTCAACCACCCCGGATAGCGCAACGACGTGCCGCGCCCGAAGGCCCGGCTCTCCATCACGTGGGTCAGTTCGTGGGCGAGGTAATATGAGAGCGGCCGGTCGGCCATCTTCGCGGCGTCCCACCCGCCCGGCGGGATCAGCCGGTTCCTCGGGATGTCGGCGCGGCGCATGTAGACGTTGCGGGTGAACGCCGTGTCGGCGGCGCCGGCCATGCGGCCGCTGAACCGTTCCGAATAGAGCGCCAGCCGCCATTGGTCGTTGCAGATGAAGATGCGGAACGTCTGGTCCGGGCTGTAG
>JBOHKZ010000427.1:0-17248 GCA_050729355.1 Phenylobacterium sp.
CGCACCTGCGCCCCGAAGCATCAACCCCGACGCGGGCCAGACCGGGATCGTCCAGCGCATCCTGGTGAAGGGCAACGAGCGGATCGAGCCGGCGACGGTGATCTCATACCTGCCGATCTCGGTCGGCGAGCAGGTCGACCCGTCGAAGCTCGACCAGGCCATCAAGGCGCTGTTCCGCACGGACCTCTTCTCCGACGTCAGCATGGGCTTCGCCAACGGCGATCTGACCATCACCATCGTCGAGAACCCGATCATCAACCGGGTGCTGTTCGAGGGGAATTCCGGGCTCAAGGAAGACAAACTGCGCGACGAGGTGACCGTGCGGCCGCGCGGCATCTTCACCCGCGCCAAGGCGCAGGCCGACGTGGGCCGGATCGTCGAACTCTATCGCCGCTCGGGCCGGATCTCGGCCACGGTGACGCCCCAGATCATCGAGCTGCCGCAAAAGCGGGTCGACCTGATCTTCAAGATCGATGAAGGCCCCAAGAGCGGCGTGCTGCGGGTCAACTTCCTGGGGAACAAGGCGTTCTCGGACAACGACCTGCGCGACGTCGTCGTGACCGAGCAGTCGCACTGGTACAAATTCTTCTCCAGCAACGCCAACTACGACCCCGACCGGCTGGAGTACGACAAGGAGCAGCTGCGGAAGTACTACCGCAACCGCGGCTTCTACGACTTCCGCGTGGCCTCGGCGGTGGCGGAGCTCTCGCCCGACAAGAATGGCTTCGTGATCACCTACACGATCGACGAGGGCCCGGAGTACAAGTTCGGGAAGATCAGCGTCGAGACCGAGTTGCAGAAGCTCGACAAGACCATCCTCGAGGCGCTCGTGCCGTTCCGGTCGGGCCAGACCTACGAAGACGAGAAGATCGAGCAGGCGACGGACGCCCTGACATTCGCGGCGGGCGCCGCCGGGTTCGCGTTCGTGGACGTCCGCCCCCGCTACGTCGCCAACCGCGAAAAGGGGACGGTGGACGTGGTCTTCCAGGTCCGCGAAGGCCCGCGGGTCTACGTCGACCGGATCGACATCGTGGGAAACACCCGCACGCTGGACTACGTCATCCGCCGCGAGATGAACGTCGCCGAAGGCGACGCCTACAACCGCGTGCTGGTCGACCGTTCCAAGAACCAGATCCGCGGCCTCGGCTTCTTCAAGGACGTCGACATCACCGAAATTCCGGGGTCCGCGCCGGATCGCACGGGCCTGCAGGTGAAGGTCGAGGAACAGCCGACCGGGGAGCTCTCGTTCAGCGCCGGCTATTCGTCGGTGGACCAGCTGGTCATCGACCTGGGGATCACCGAACGCAACTTCCGGGGCCGCGGCGAGAATGTCCGCGCGCGGGTCTCGGTCGGGTCCCTGCGCCAGCAGGTCGACTTCGGCTTCACCGAGCCGCGCTTCCTCGGCCGCGACATGCTGGCCGGCCTGGACGCCTACTACTACAAGTACGACCTCAGCGATTTCTCCGGCTATCAGACCACGACCGTCGGCTCCGGCGTGCGGCTGGGCTTCCCGCTCAGCCTGAATTCGCGCGGCTCGGCGCGATACACGCTGCGGCAGGACGAGGTTGACGTCATCACGGGCGCCTGCGACCCGGCGAACCCGCTGGTTGCGCCTTCGCTCTGCGCCCAGCGCGGCTCGTTCCTGACGTCGCTCGTGGGCTACGGCTACACATTCGACCGTCGGAACGACCCGATCCAGGCCACGCGCGGCTGGTTCGTGACGTTCAACCAGGACTTCGCCGGCGTCGGCGGCGACGTGAAGTACATCCGCACCGAGGGCGACGCCGGCTGGTACCACGGCTTCACCAAGAGCTTCGTCCTGTCCGTCACCGGCTCGGCCGGCTACGTCGGCGGCTGGGGCGGCGACCACGTCCGGATCAACGACCGCTTCTTCCGCGGCGGCAACAACTTCCGGGGCTTCGAGATCGCCGGTATCGGCCCGCGCGACCTGAACGGCGGCCAGAACTACGCCCTGGGCGGCAAGGCCTATGTGCTGGGCTCAATGGAGCTGACGGTGCCCACCTTCCTGCCCGAGCAGTATGGCATCAAGGCCGCGCTGTTCACCGACGTCGGCACGGCCGGCAAGCTCGACAAGGTCGACAAGCTGTGCTCGGCGACGCCGTTCGACGCCATCGCCGCGGCCGCCTGTCCGCCCGGCACTCTGGACCCGAACATCAAGGATAATCTGGGCCTGCGCGCTTCTGCGGGATTGAGTGTCTTCTGGAAGTCCCCGATGGGTCCCATCCGGTTCGACTTCAGTCATGTTCTGGCCAAGGAAAGCTACGACAAGACTGAACTCTTCAGGTTCTCAACCACCACCAACTTCTAGGCATTTCATGACTTTCAAATCCCTCGCCACGGGCGCCTGCGCTGCCACGGTCGCCCTGACCGCCGCCACCGGCGCGTTCGCGCAAGCGCCTGCCGCCGCGGCTCCCGCGATGACTCACGGTCCCGCGATCGCCGGCATTTGCATCGTCTCCATCGAGAACGCGATCGGCGCCTCGACCGTCGGCAAGTACGTCGACAGCCGCATTCAGCAGATCGTCGCTCAGGTGAACGCCGAGCTCACCGGCGAAAAGACCGCCATCGACAATGACGCCAAGGCGCTCGACGCCCGCCGCGCCACGCTCGACCAGAACGCGCTCGAGCAACAGGCGGCCGCCCTGCAGGTCCGCGCCAACGCCCTGCAACGCAAGGCCCAGCTTCGCGACCGCGAAGTCCAGGCCACGGAGCAGAAGGCGGTCGGCCGCATCGGCCAGGAGATGGAGCCGCTGATCCGGCAGGCCTACCAGCAGAAGAGCTGCTCGGTGCTCTTCCAGCGCACCGCCGTGGTGATCGCCAACCCGGCGATGGACCTGACGCCCGCCGTGGTCACCGCGCTCAACGCCAAGATCACCCAGTTCACCTTCGATCGTGAACGTCTCGACCAGCAAACCGGCGCACCGCAAGTGAGCCGCCCGGCCTCGCCCTCGGCGCCGCCGATCACCACGACGCCGCCCGCCAAGAGGTAGGCAAAGCCGCGGATCGGACTGCCTAAGGGAAAGCCATGCCCGATCCGCGCTTCTTTGAAGACCTCGGCCCCGTCACCCTGGGCGAGCTGGCGACGCTTACGGGCGCCCAGCTCGCCGACGGCGGCCTGGCTGGGCGCACCGTGCATGCGGTGGCGGTTCTCGACCACGCCACGCCCGATAGCGTCACCTTCGTCACCGATCGCAAGTATCTGGCCCAGGCGAAGGAAACGCTGGCGTCGGCTTGTTTCGTGCGTCCCAGCGAGGCCGAGGCCCTGCCGACGGCCTGCGCGGCGCTGATTACAGACCAGCCGCAAGCCGCCTACGCGATGGCCGCTGGACGCCTGCATCGGCCCCGGCGGGCCGGCGGGGGAGCCGGTGTATCGGCCGACGCTCAGTTGGAGCCCGACGTGTTGCTCGGACCGGGCGTGGTCGTCGGCGCGGGCGCCCAGATCGGACGCGGCGCCCGCATCGGCGCCAACACCGTCATCGGCCCCGGCGTGGCCATCGGCCGGGACTGTGAGATATCCTCCAACGTGACGATCGGCTTCGCATTGATCGGCGATCGGGTGCGGATCCTGGCGGGGACGGTCATCGGCGAGCCGGGATTTGGCGCGACGGTCGGGCCGCGCGGCCTGATCGACATCCCCCAGCTCGGCCGGGTGATTGTGCAGGACGGGGTCTCCATCGGCGCGAACAGCTGCATCGACCGCGGGGCCTTTGACGACACCTCGATCGGCGAGAACACCAAGATCGACAATCAGGTGCAGATCGCCCACAACGTCCGCGTAGGCCGCAACTGCGTCATGGCGGCTCACACCGGCATCTCCGGCAGTGTCATCATCGGCGACGGCGTTCAGTTCGGTGGGCGCGCCGGGGTGGCGGACCACGTGACCATCGGCGACCGCGCCCGGGTGGGCGCCGCGGCTGGGGTAATGAAGGATATTCCGGCGGGCGAGACCTGGGGCGGCATGCCGGCTCGTCCAATCCGCCGCTGGATGCGGGAGACGGCTTGGCTCGCCAGGATGGCGAACCGCAAGGAGAGCAACGAATGAGCCGCAAGGCGCCCGTGAACGAGGCTCCCAGCGAGATCGATATCACCGAGATCCTTGCGCGGATCCCGCACCGATATCCGTTCCTGCTGGTCGACCGGGCCGAAGAGTACAAGCCCCACCAGTCGATCGTCGGCATCAAGTGCGTGACGGTGAACGAGCCCTTCTTCCAGGGCCATTTCCCCGGCTACCCGGTGATGCCCGGCGTGCTGATCGTAGAGGCCATGGCCCAGACGGGCGCCGTGCTGATGTCGAAGTCGCTGGACGTCGACACGGCCGGCAAGACCATCTTCTTTGTCTCGCTGGATAACTGCCGCTTCCGCACGCCGGTGCGGCCGGGGGACGTGATCCGCTTGCACGTCGAAGTGCTGCGTGCGCGGGGCGACCTGTTCAAGTTCCGCGGGCGCGCCATGGTCGGCGACAAGGTCGCCGCAGAGGCGGAGTTCGCGGCCATGCTCGTGGAGACCCAGTGAGCGTCGAGATCCATCCGACAGCCATCGTCGCCAAGGGCGCCGAGCTGGCCGACGGCGTCAGCGTCGGTCCCTATTCGATCATCGGCGAACACGCTCGCATCGGGGCGCGGACCGAGATCCTGTCGCACGTGGTCGTCGAGGGCCACACGCGGATCGGCGAGGATTGCGTGGTGCGCAACTTCTCCAACCTGGGCGGGCCGCCGCATCACACCGGCTACAAGGGCGAGCCTACGGAGCTGGTGATCGGCGATCGCAACCGGATCTGGGAACATGTCACCATGCACATCGGCACGGTGCAGGCCGGCGGCGTGACCACGGTCGGCAACGACGGGATGTTCATGGCGACCTCGCACGTCGGGCACGACTGCACCGTGGGCGACAACGTGGTGCTGGCCCACTCCGCCACCTTGGGCGGCCACGTCGGGATCGGCGACTTCGTGATGGTGAGCGGCCTGGCCGCGGTGCACCAGTATTGCCGGGTCGGCCGCTACTCCTTCATCGGCGGCCTGGCGGCGGTGACCAAGGACGTGATCCCCTATGGTCTGGTCTGGGGCAATCACGCGCACCTGGAGGGCCTCAATCTCGTGGGGCTGAAGCGCCGCGACTTCAACCGCGAGACGATCAGCGCGCTGCGTTCGGCCTATCGCCTGCTGTTCGCGGAAGAGGGCACTTTCCAGGAACGCATCGACGACACTGCCGAGACCTTCGGCGACAGCGCGCCGGTCATGGAAATCATCGACTTCATCCGCGCCGACGCCAGCCGCCCGCTCTGTCTGCCTGAACGCGAGGTCTGATGCGCAAGCTCGGGCTGATCGCGGGCGGGGGGACGCTGCCCGTTGAGATCGCCGAGCACTGCAGGCGTTCCGGTCGCCCACTATTCGTGATCCGGCTGAAGGGCTTCGCAGGGCCAGAACTTTCACCCTACGCCGGCGCGGAGGTCGGCATCGCCGAACTGGGAAAGTGCTTCAAGGCCCTCAAGCGCGCGGGATGCGAGGCTGTGTGCCTGGTGGGCAATGTCAGCCGGCCTGACTTCGGTGCGCTGCTTCCCGATCTTCGCGGCCTGGCCGTGCTGCCGGCGGCTATCGCGGCGGCCCGCAAGGGCGATGACGCGCTGCTTCGCCTGATGCTCGGCGAGTTCGAGAAGGAGGGCTTCGCCGTCGAGGGGGCGACCGAGGTCATGGAGGACCTCAGTGTCGGCTCCGGACCTCTGGGCCGCGTTGCACCGAGGGACGAGGACCTGCCCGACATCCAACGGGCGCTGGACGTGGCCCGCGCCATCGGCGGTCTCGACGTCGGGCAGGGGGCTGTCGTCTGCCGCGGCCTGGTGCTCGCCGTCGAGGCGCAGGAGGGCACCGACGCCATGCTCGCCCGGGTGGCCGATCTGCCCCTGGCTCTCCGCGGGCAACCGGGCGCCAGCGCCGGGGTTCTGGCCAAGGCCCCCAAGCCCATCCAGGAGACCCGCATCGACCTGCCGACAATCGGCCCGGCCACCGTGCACGCGGCGGCCCGCGCCGGCCTGGCGGGGATCGTCGGCGAGGCCGGCCGCCTGCTGGTGCTCGACCGGGAGACGGTGATCGAACTCGCCGATGAGCTGGGCGTCTTCATTCTCGGCGTAGAGCCCGCGGCGCCGTGAGCGCGCCTGCGCTGACTGTCATGCTGGTGGCGGCCGAGGCCTCCGGCGATGACCGCGGCGCGGGACTGGCGCAGGCGCTGAGGCGTCGACTGGGCGATGGCGTACGGTTCGTGGGCGTGGGCGGCGAGCGCATGGCGGCCGAGGGCGTCCAAAGCCCGTTCGATATCGCCGACATCTCGATCTTCGGCCTTCTGGAAGGCCTGCTCGCCTATCCCAAGGTCGTGCGGCGGGCCAACCAGACGGCGGCGCTCGCCGTTCGCGAAAAACCCGATGTCGCGATCCTGATCGATTCCTGGGGCTTCACGCTGCGCGTCGCCCAGCGCCTGCGCCGCCTCGACCCCAAGCTGCCGTTGATCAAATACGTCGGCCCACAGGTCTGGGCCACCCGGCCGGGACGCGCCAAGACGCTCGCGGTCACGATGGACCATTTGCTGTCCATCCACGCGTTCGACGCGCCGTGGTTCGAAGCCGAAGGCCTGCCGGTGACTTTCGTGGGAAATTCGGCGCTTAGCGTCGACTTCTCACAGGCCGACCCCGCTAGGTTGCGGGCGCAAATCGGCGCCGGGCCGGACGATCCGATCCTCATCGTCCTGCCGGGGAGCAGGCCAGGCGAAATCCAGCGGATCCTGCCGGCGTTCGAGGACGCCGTGAACCAGCTGAAGGCGGAGCGGCCAGAGCTGCACATCGTCGTGCCGGCGGCGCCGACAGTGGCGGCGACGGTCAGGGCGCTCGTGGCGGGCTGGCCGCATCGCGCCCACGTGGTCGAGGGCGACAAAGCCAAGTTGGACGCCATGAAAGCTGCGACCGTAGCGCTGGCGTGCTCCGGCACCGTGACGACCGAACTGGCGCTGGCCGGCGTGCCGATGGTGGTGGGCTACCGCCTGGGCCCGGTCACCCACGCCATCCTCAAGCGGTTGATCCGCACGAAATACATCACGCTCTTCAACATCGCCGCCCAGGCCTTCGTGGCGCCGGAACTGGTGCAGGATGACTGCAACGGCCCGGCATTGGCGCGGGAGGTCGCGATGCGGCTCGACGACCCCGCCATGCGCCGCGCGCAGGTGGAGGCGCAGTACGCGGCCTTGGACAAGATGGGCCGCGGCGGTCCGGATCCCTCCGAGGCTGCCGCCGAGGCCGTGTTGAAGCTGGTTGCGGAGCGGCGCGAGAGCTAGGAGGGCTGCGCCGTCGGTTCCACGTTGTGGCGCGCGGCGTCGCTCACAGCCACGAATTCACGAAGCTCCAGAACCTGCGGTGGCTCGAGGGCGAGGCCCAACCTGCTCAGGCCCGGGTTGAGCCTGTCCCTGGTGAAGGCGGCCAGGTGCGCCTCGCTCTCCCATACGTCGATACCGATCAGGCCGTCGTCGCCAAAGGCGACATGATGCGAGATCGCGCCGTCCGGGATCGGCTCGATGGGGACCTCGATCCGGATCCGATCAAAGGTCTCCTGGTCGACGGCGCCCGAACGGTAGATGGCCATGATTGGCATGGCGTCCTCCATGAGCTGGGCCATGAGGGGCCCAGCTCACGATCTACCGATAACGCCGTGATGTCAGCGGAGAAAACACAACTCCGCCGCGATTTCGGGCCGATCAGCCGCGCTTGTCGATCGCGGTGTAGCTGCGCGGACCGGCGCCCGTGTAGAGCTGGCGCGGGCGGCCGATCTTGTAGGCCGGGTCCTCGATCATTTCCTTCCACTGGGAGATCCAGCCCACCGTGCGGGCCACGGCGAACAGCACCGTGAACATTTCAGGCGGGAAGCCCAGGGCGCGAAGCGTGATGCCCGAGTAGAAGTCGACGTTCGGATAGAGCTTGCGCTCGATGAAGTACTCGTCGGAGAGCGCGATGCGCTCCAGCTCCATCGCCACCTTCAGCAGCGGATCGTCGCCGTGGCCGACCTCGTCCAGCACTTCATGGCAGGTCTGCTGCATGACCTTCGCACGTGGGTCGTAGTTCTTGTAGACCCGGTGGCCGAAGCCCATGAGCCGGTAGCGGCGGTCCTTCACGCCCTGCACGTACTCGGGAATGCGATCGACGGTGGCGATCTCCTTGAGCATGTTCAGGGCCTCTTCATTGGCCCCGCCGTGCGCGGGACCCCAGAGGCAGGCGATGCCCGCGGCGATGCAGGCGAACGGATTGGCGCCTGACGAGCCGGCGAGGCGGACCGTCGAGGTCGAGGCGTTCTGCTCGTGGTCGGCGTGGAGGATGAAGATCCGGTCCATCGCCTTGGTGAGCACCGGATTGGGCTTCCAGTCCTCGGCCGGGACCGAGAAGCACATACGCAGGAAATTCTCGGCGTAGGAAAGGTCGTTGCGCGGGTGCACGAACGGCTGGCCTTGCGAGTATTTGAAGGCGCGCGCGGCGATCGTCGGCATCTTGGCGATCAGCCGGTGCGCGGAGATCATGCGCTGCTCGGGATCATCGACGTTGGTGCTGTCGTGATAGAAGGCCGACAGCGCGCCGACAGCGCCGACCATGATCGCCATCGGGTGAGCATCCCGACGGAAGCCTTGGAAAAAGCGGTCGAATTGCTCGTGCAGCATCGTGTGGTAGGTGATGTTGCGGTCGAACTTGGCGAACTCGTCGGCGGTGGGCAGCTCGCCGTGCAGGAGCAGGTGGCAGACTTCCAGGAAGCTGGACTGCTCAGCCAGTTGGTCGATCGGGTAGCCGCGGTGCAGCAGCACGCCCTTGTCGCCGTCGATGAAGGTGATCTTGCTTTCGCAGCTTGCCGTCGAGGTGAAGCCGGGGTCGTAGGTGAAGGCGTCGGTCTCAGCATAGAGCTTGCGGATGTCGACCACATCGGGGCCCAGCGTGCCCTTCAGGATCGGCAGCTCAATATTTGCAGCGCCGATGCTGAATTTCGCCTGATCGACCATGCCAAACCTCTCTCGAAATGTACGAATGAAACGCCCGTTTCAACTGGCCTTATAGCGCGTTAGCGGCCAAGCGAAAGCGCATCGTCAAGGCGACCCAGGCTTTCCTGTTTCCCTAGGGCGACGAGGGCTCCCGCGAGGTCCGGCGCAGGCGATCCACCGGATAGAACGGCGCGCAGCGCAGGCCCGATCTTGCCCAAGCCGACCCCTTCGCTTTCGGCGAATTCCTTGTTGAGCGCCTCGAGCGCGGGGATGTCCCAGGCCTGCGCTCCGGCATAGCGCTCGCGAAGCCGGCCCAGGCGCGCCGCGGTCTCTTCGGTCAGCAGGGCCAGGGCCTTCTCCGGCATCTCCAGCGGCCGCGGCTTCAACACGAACACCACGGCGTCGGCCAGCTCCAGGAGCGTCTTGGCGCCGTCGCGCACCAACGGGATCGTGTGCTCAAGGAGAGCCTGATCGGTGGAGCGCAGCGTCCAGTCCCGGCTCCTCAGGATATCCGCCACGAGGACCGCCAACCGCGCCGGATCGGCCAGCCGGATGTAGTGATTGTTGAGGTGGTTGAGCTTGGCCCAGTCGAGGCGAGCGGGCGCGCCGACTACGTCCTTGATATCGAACCAGGCGATGGCCTGCTCGTCGGAAAATATCTCGTCGTCCCCATGTCCCCAGCCGAGCTTGGCCAGGTAGTTGCGCATGGCTTCGGGCAGGTAGCCCATCTCGGCGAACTCGCCGACCGCCTGGGCGCCATGCCGCTTGGACAGCTTCGTTCCATCGGGGCCGTGGATCAGGGGCAGGTGCGCCCAGACCGGCGGGACCCAGCCAAGGCCTTCGTAGATCAGCGTCTGGCGTGCGGCGTTGTTGAGGTGATCGTCGCCGCGGATCACATGGGTCACGCCCATCTCGTGATCGTCCACCACGACCGCCAGGTTGTAGGTCGGCGTGCCGTCGGTGCGCAGCAGGATCAGGTCGTCGAGGTCGCGGTTCTGGAAACGAACCGGGCCCTTCACCTGGTCATCGATCAGGGTCTCGCCTTCGGTCGGGGCCTTCAGGCGCACCACGAACGGCCGGTCTGGCGCGTCGTTCGGCGAGAGGTCACGCCAGGGCGAGCGCACGACCCGGCCCTCGGCGCGGGCGTTGGCGCGCTCGGTTTCCAACTCTTCGGGGGTCATGAAGTCGCGATAGGCTGAGCCCCGCGCCAGCATCTCGTCCACCGCGATCCGGTGACGGTCGGCGCGGGCGGCCTGGAACACCGGAGTCTCGTCCGCCTCGAGGCCGAGCCACTTCATGCCCTCGAAGATCACCTGCACGGCGGCCTCGGTTGACCGCTCGCGATCGGTGTCTTCCACCCGCAATAGGAACTTGCCGCCGGTGTGGCGTGCGTAAAGCCAGTTGAAAAGCGCGGTCCGGGCCGTGCCAATGTGCATGGAGCCGGTGGGCGAGGGGGCGATACGGGTGACGACGGGACGGTCGGACATCGAAGTGGAGGGACCTGGGGAAGCTGCGGTGGCGTCGAACGCCTGGGCGGCGCCTCTTAGCACGCGCTTCCGCGCCCGTCCTAGCCTCGCGGCGGCCCGCGCCTGGCTGGAGGGCCAGGTCGCGCGCCAGGCGGACCGCTGGACGCTCTGGACGCCGGTGGCCCTGGGTCTGGGCGCGGCGCTCTATTTCACGCTGCCAAGCGAGCCCCAGTCGTGGATCGCCCTGGTCTGCGCGGTCCTTGTTGTCGCCTTGCTGGCGCTGGCGGCGCGCCACGGCGGCGCCCGGGGCGTCACCGCCGCCGTCGTGCTCATGGCCTGCGCGATCGGCGGGTTCGGGGTGGCCAAGCTTCGCACCGACCGGGTGAAAGCCCCCATCGCACCCGCCGGCGGCGAGCCGCAGCGCCTCGAAGGTTGGGTGGTCGACGTCGCCGCACCGGGCGCGGGCGGCCAACGCCTGCTCATTGCGCCCGCCCGCATCGGCGACTGGCCGGCGAAGGCCACGCCCATCCGGGTGCGCGTCACCCTGCGGTCGGGCTACATCCCCGCGCCGGGCGAGGCGATCAGCATCCTGGCGGTGATCAATGCGCCGCCGCCGCCGGCCAGTCCCGGCGCCTACGACTTTGCGCGTGACGCCTACTTCGACAGCGTGGGCGGCGTGGGCTTCGCGCTCGGAACTCCGGCCACCTGGGAGACGGCTCAGAAACCGCCCTGGCGACTTCGCTGGACCATGCGCGTCAACGCGATGCGCTGGGCGCTCACCCAGCGCATCGTCGACGGGCTGGGTCCGAAGAATGGCGGCTTGGCGGCGGCCATGACGACAGGACATGAGGCGTTCATCCCCAAGACGCAGGTCGACGATCTGCGCGCCGCGGGCCTCGCCCACATCATCTCGATCTCCGGCCTGCACATGGCCATCGTCGGCGGGTTCGCCTTCGCAGCGGCCCGCCTGGGAATCGCCGCCTGGCCGTGGCTGGCGCTGCGGATCTCGGGGAAGAAGCTGGCGGCGCTGGTCGGCCTTGCCGCCGTCCTTGGCTACCTGTTGCTCTCTGGAGCGCCGCCGCCGGCCGAACGCGCGGCGATCACTGCGTCCGTGGCGTTTGGGGCCATCCTTGTGGACCGCCAGGCCATCAGCCTGCACGCGCTGGCGCTCGCCGCCATGGCGGTGCTGCTGCTGCAACCGGAGGCCGTCACCGAGCCCGGCTTCCAGATGTCCTTCGCCGCGACGGCCGCCCTGGTGGCGCTGGCGGAGCTCTGGCCAAGGCCGGTCAAGGAGATCAACACGCCGTGGCCGATCCGGCTGGTGCAAGGCGTCGGGACCTGGACGGCGGCCAGCCTGGCGGCCAGCTTCGTCGCCGGCCTGGCCACCGGTCCCTTCGCCATGCAGCACTTCAACCGCGTCTCGTCGTGGGGCCTGGTTTCGAACCTCGTCACCGCGCCGATATCGTCGTTCCTGATGATGCCGGGTCTGGCGCTGGGGGCAGCGCTTACGCCGTTCGGGCTCGGCCAGGCGCCGCTCGCCGTCGCGGGTTTCGCGATCGACCTGATGAACCGCGTGGCGCACGTCGCGGCCAACGCGCCCTACGCCCAGCTTATCGTCGCGAGCGCCCCCGCCTGGACGCTGCCAGCGGCGTTCCTCGGCCTGCTCTGGCTTTGCCTTTGGAAGGGCCCGCTGCGCTGGATGGGGCTGCCCTTCGCGCTCGCTGTGACCCTGGTTCCGCGGCCGACGCCGCCGGACGTCTGGGTGAGCGCCGACGGCGCGGCGGTCGCAGTCCGGGCCGGCCCGTCGGCAGTGCTCTTCCGCCCAGACGTCAAGCTCTTCGGGGCTGAGCTCTGGGCGCGGCGTCGGGGTCTCGTCCCGCTGGAGACCGAGGCGGAGCGCGACCGCGCTTTCGAGTGCGATCACTGGAGTTGTACGCCCGGGCCCCAGGCTTCTGTGAAAGTCGGCGCGGCCTGGAACGTGAAGCGGCCGCTTAAGCCCGGCCGATTGGAGCAGATCTGCGCGACGGCGGAGGTCGTCATCTTGCGCAACGATTTTCGGCCGGGTGTCTGCTCGGCGCCGCTGGTGCTTACCGGCGTCGACTTCGCGAAGGGGGGTTCGGTCGAGCTTTATCGGGAAGGGGTAGGCGGCTGGCGCTCGGTCTGGGCGCAGAACCTGCGCGGGCACCGGCCCTGGACCTGGGGCGTCGACCTTCGATGATGTTCACGAAGCGCCTGCGTGAGGCCGTGGTGCGAGGCGATGTCACTTGCAGCGTACGGATCTGGCAGAGCGCCCGGGTCAAGGCGGGCGGTCGCTACCAGACCGGTTTCGGCGTTATCGAAGTGAGCTCGGTGCGGGAAATAGAGCTTCAGGACATCACCTCCGACCTCGCCCGTCGTTCCGGGTTTTCGGGCCTCGTGGACCTGTTGAAGGTCGCCAAACACGGGCCCGGCGAGCGGGTCTTCCTGGTCGAATTCGAGTTCCTCGGCGACGGCTGAGGAAAGGCGAGGCGGAGCCCCGGCGCGCGGCCGAGGCCCCCCGGTCGCTTAGTGCTTGGCTTCGTCGGCGGCCTTCTTGCTGGCGTCCTTGGCGGCGTCGCCGGCGTCCTTCGCCGCGTCGCCGGCCTTTTCGGCCATGTCGCCCGCCTTTTCAGCGGCCTTGCCGGCGGCGTCGCTGGCCATGCCGGCAGCTTCTGTCGTCGCGGGAGCAGCGGCGGCGGTCGCCGCGTCAGCCGTCGCGGTGGCGGCGTTGGCGCTCGCAGCGGCGGCGTCCTGAGTCGCGGTTGCGGCTGAATCAGCGGCCTTCTCGGCCGGTTTGGCGCAGGCCGTAGCGGCAAGGGCGAGTGCGGCCACGGCCGCGAGGGTGGTGAAGCGCATAGTGATCTCTCCATCGACCCGCCAACACGGCGGAGTCTTCGAGAGGCTGAGCGATCAGACCCGCCCGGCCCCGGCTACCAAACGCGGTTCCCGGGTACGGGTTGCACGAAAGCGTGATCTCTAATGGTAGCGCCGGATCAGGCCCACCAGCTTGCCCTGCACGGCCACCTGATCGGGGCCGAAGATGCGGGTTTCATAGGCGGGGTTTGCGGCCTCCAGGGCGATGGAGGCGCCCTTGCGACGGAGCCTCTTCAGGGTGGCCTCCTCGCCCATCACCAGCGCCACGACGATGTCGCCGGAGGTGGCGGTGTCGCCACGGCGGATGACCACGAAATCGCCGTCGAGGATGCCGGCGTTGATCATCGAGTCGCCCTGGATCTCGAGGACGAAATGCTCGCCGGCCCCCAGCATGGATTCCGGCACCGGAATGCGGTCGCGCTCCTGCTGGATGGCCTCGATGGGGGTGCCCGCGGCGATCTTGCCGAGGATTGGCAGGTCGCGGGTGTCGTTGGCCGCCGCCGGTACGGCCTGGCCGGCCTCGACCAACTGCGGCTTGAAGGGCGCCCGGCCCTTGGGGGGCGCGGTCGGCGTCGCCTGCTGCGGAAGCTTCACGACCTCAAGGGCGCGGGCCCGATGCGGAAGGCGACGCAGGAACCCACGCTCCTCCAGCGCCGTGATCAGCCGGTGGATGCCGGACTTGGACGCCAGGTCCAAAGCTTCCTTCATCTCGTCGAAGGAAGGCGAGACACCGGATTCCTTGATCCGCTCGTGGATGAACATGAGCAGTTCGTGTTGCTTGCGAGTGAGCATCTGTCCGACCTCGTACAAGCGCTTGAGAACAAAGCGCAAACGTTAGCAATGTTCTCTAGGTGTTCCGTATTAATGTCAAGTTACCGGGGTTTATCCAGCAAAATCAGCGCCGTCCGGGAGGGTTAGATTCGACTCAGCGGCCCAGCAGCGCGCGAGACGCCTGCTCGACATCGGCCTGTCGCATCAGGCTCTCGCCGACCAGCATCGCCTTGGCGCCGGAGGCTTCCAGGCGGGCGGCGTCGGCCGCGCTGAAGATGCCGCTTTCGGTGACCAGGAGCGCACCCTCGGGCGCGGCGGCGGCGAGACGCTCGGTTGCGGACAGGTCGGTGACGAAGGTCCGCAGGTCGCGGTTGTTGACCCCGACGAGGTCAGCGCGCAGCCCGCGTGCGCGGGCCATCTCGGCGGCGTCGTGGACCTCGACCAGCACGTCCATGCCGTAGCTGTGCGCGGCTTCCATCAAGGCGGCGGCCAGCGCGTCATCGACCATCGCCAGGATCACAAGGATGGCGTCAGCGCCCAGGGCCCGACTCTCCGCCACCTGCCAGGGATCCAGGAGGAAGTCCTTGCGCAGGCAGGGCAGGGCCGTGGCGTCCCTCGCGGCCGCGAGGAAGTCGTCGGCGCCCTGAAAGCTCGGGACGTCGGTCAACACTGAGAGACACGCGGCGCCGCCGGCCTCGTAGGCGCGCGCAAGAGCCGACGGATCGAAATCCTCGCGGATCAGGCCCTTGGACGGCGAGGCCTTCTTGATCTCGGCGATCAGGGCGAGCCGGCCCGGCTGGTGCGCGCGCTCCAGGGCCGCCCGGAAACCCCGTGGTGCGGAGGGTGCGGCGCGTGCGAGCGCCTCCATCTCGGCGAGGGGCCGGCGGGCCTTACGCTCGGCCACTTCCTCTCGCTTGTAGTCGGCGATCCTGGAGAGGATGTCGCTCATCGACCGGCGATGCTCACGAGCTTGTCCAAGGCGGCCTGCGCGCGCCCGTCGTCGATGACCGCGCCGGCCAGTTCGACGCCCTCGCGCAGGGTCTCGACCTTCTCGCCGACCAGGAAGGCGGCCGCCGAGTTGAGCAGCACGATGTCGCGATAGGCTCCGGCTTCGCCCTGCAACAGGCGGCGCAGTGCTGCGGCGTTCTCGGCCGGTGCGCCCCCGGTCAGGTCGGCGAGCGCCGCACGCGTCAGGCCGACAGCTTCGGGCGTGATGGTGAAGAGCCGCACCTGGCCATCGCGGAATTCCGCGACGCTGGATTCGCCGGTCGTGGTCATCTCGTCGAGGCCGCCGCCGTGGACGACCCAGGCCCGTTCGGCGCCGAGCGCGCCCAGCACCTGGGCCAACGGCGAGACCCAGCGTTCCGCGAACACGCCAACGACCTGACGCTTGGCGCCGGCCGGATTGGTCAGGGGGCCAAGCAGGTTGAAGATGGTGCGGAAGCCCAGCTCGGTGCGGATCGGCGCCACATGCCGCATGGCGCCGTGGTGGGCCGGCGCGAACATGAAGCAGATGCCGGCTACGTCCAGCGCCTTGAGCTGCAGTTCGGCAGGCGCGGCGATGTTGACGCCGAGTTCGGCCAGGACATCGGCGGTGCCCGACTTCGAGGATTGGGCGCTGTTGCCGTGCTTGGCGACCTTCAGACCGCCGCCGGCCGCCACGAAGCCGACCGCGGTGGAGATGTTCAGCGTATGCAGGCCATCGCCGCCAGTCCCGCAGACGTCGATAGTCGGGAATCCCGGCTCGATGTGGATGGCCGCGCGACGCATGGCCCGGGCGCAGGCGGTGATCTCGCCCAGCGTCTCTCCACGCATGCGCATGGCGGTGAGCGCCGCGCCCACCTGTGACGGGCTGGGGTCGCCACGCAGGCAGGCGGCGAAGAACTCGCCCGCGTCGTCCTCGGTCAAGGTTCCGCCATCGGCCAGGCGGCTCAGCAACGGCTTGAAGGCGTCGGACATGTTGCGGCGGTCAGGCGTCCGCCAGGCGTTGCACGCCGGCGATCTCGAGGAAGTTGGCCAGCAGTTCGTGGCCGCATTCGGTGGCGATGGATTCAGGATGGAACTGCACGCCGTGGACCGGCCGGGTCTTGTGCTGCACGCCCATGATCTCGCCGTCCTCGGTCCAGGCGGTGACCTCGAGGTCCGGCGGCAGGACCTCCTTTTCCACCGACAGGCTGTGATAGCGGGTGGCGGTGAAGGGGTTCTTCAGCCCGGCGAAGACGCCCTTGCCTGTATGGTGGATCTGGCTGGTCTTGCCGTGCATCAGCGCCTTGGCGCGCACGACTTCGCCGCCATAGGCCTGGCCAATGGCCTGGTGACCGAGGCAGACCCCGAAGATCGGCAGGTCGGCAGGCGCGGCCTCCAGCAGGGCAAGGCAGATGCCGGCGTCGTTCGGCGTCTTGGGACCGGGCGACAGCAGCACGCCTTGCGGCTTCAGGCCGAGGGCCTCGGCGACGCTCAGCGCGTCGTTGCGTTGGACAAGCGTCTCCGCGCCCAGCTCATTGAGGTAATGAACGAGGTTGTAGGTGAAGCTGTCGTAGTTATCGATCACCAGGATCATGCTGCGGTGAGCCTTATTCCGCCGTCCAGCCGCCGTCCACCGAGAGATTGGCGCCGGTCATCTGCTTCGCCGCGTCGGTGCAGAGGAAGACGGCGATGGCGGCCACCTCGTCGACGGTAACGAACTGCTTGGTCGGCTGGCTGTCCAGGAGGACGTCGTTGATCACCTGCTCGCGGGTCAGGTTGCGGGCCTTCATGGTGTCGGGGATCTGGTTCTCGACCAGCGGGGTCCAGACGTAGCCGGGGCTGATGCAGTTGACGGTGATCCCGTGGGTCGCGGTCTCCAGCGCCACGGTCTTGGTGAGGCCGGCGATGCCATGCTTGGCGGCGACGTAAGCCGACTTGAACGGCGAGGCGACCAGCGAGTGCGCCGACGCCGTCGAGATGATCCGTCCCCAGCCACGCTTCTTCATTCCGGGCACCGCCGCGCGGATCGCGTGGAATGCCGAGGTCAGGTTGATGGCGATGATCTGGTCCCACTTCTCGATCGGGAAATCCTCGATCGGAGAGACGAACTGGATGCCGGCGTTGTTCACCAGCAC